>JANQKO010000224.1 GCA_028281075.1 Alphaproteobacteria bacterium
TGAAGCGGCTGCCGATGCCCGGCAGGCTGTCGATATCCTCGGTCTGCATGCCGCCCATGGACCAGTCGCTGATGGTGCGCTCGACCCCATCGATGGTGACCTTCAGCGGCATCCGCAGCCGGACGTGGCGGCGCTTGCTGTTGGCGTCGCGCGACACCTTGGCGGCGTCATCGACGGCGGGGACGGTGGGTTTCGGCGGTTCGTTCATCTGCTCGGCGCGATTGGACATGACGGCGCTCTAGTAGTTCCATTTGCTGAAATCGATGTTGTGGACCTGCCCCGGCAGCTTCACGACGTCGGCGATCAGGGCGGCAGCGAACAGGAAGACGCCGATCGCCAGCAGGTTCAGATAGGCGGTGAAGGCATTGCCCTGCATCAGTGCGCGGCCGTGGCTGGTGACGTTCCGGATGCCCTGCCGGGTCCAGCTCTGGCGGTCGATGCGGAACGACATGTAGACCTTGACGGCGGAGCCGACGACCTGGGTGTAGTACAGCAGCACCGGGTAATAGGGACTGACATGGGGACGGTGCAGGCGGACCGCGGCGGTCTGCAGCAGGCGGCTGAAAATCACCCAGATGGCGTAGAGCGGGATCGCCTCCGGCCGGCCGGAGAGCGAGATCAGCAGGGCGAATGTCGGGCCGGACAGGGTGGTCCAGATCGACAGCCGCTGGTCGACCAGGCACCACCAGGTGAAGAAGCCGGCGCGGCGCGGGCCGAGCGCGATCGAGCGGCCGTTGTTGCGCAGCATGTTGCCGAACCAGCGCTGCATCAGTCGCATCGAGCTGCCGATGAAGCTCGAACTCGGCAGGCTCTCCAGGCAGCGGACGCTGACATCGGGCAGGTACATCATCCGCCAGCGCCGCCGCAGCAGCCAGAACCAGGTCGACTTGTCGTCGCCTGTCAGGAAGCGGATCCGGCCCAGCCGCCAGTGATCCAGGTAGTCGTTCTCGACGATGTCGATGAAGCTGGGATCGGTGGCGATCCCGGCCCGGAACACCGAAAAGCGGCCGGTCAGGACCAGGACCCGGCGCGACAGGCTCATCGAGCACATCAGCATGTGGCGCTGCGCGAAGCGGAGCGCGTACCATTCGCGCGCCCAGTGGCTGTCGTCGCTGACGACGTCGTTGTCGACGGTGAAGGCACCGAGATCGGGCATCAGCTCGAAGAACGGCAGGCTGCGTTTCAGCGTGCCGGGCGGCAGCACCACGTCGCCGTCCATCAGGATCAGGGCGGCGCCGGGGGGCGGATTGCGCCGCGAGATGGCGCGCAGGCCGGCCGCCATGGCGTCGCGCTTGCCGGTGCCGGCCTGCCGCATCAGCACCAGCGAAATATGTTCGGGCGGGTCGAGGGTGGCGAACAGGCGTTCGATCAGCATCTCGTCGCCGGCATCGGTGACGGCGGCGACGATGGTGGCCGGCATGCCGAAATCGATGAACTCGTCGAACAGGGCGCGATAGGTCGCCAGCTTGACGGCGGCGTCCATGCGGTAGGAGGTGATCAGGCAGTAGACGTGCGGCGTGACGTCGCGGGCGTCGATCATGTCAGCCATCGCCCGCTGGCGCGGGAACGTGCGATGGCGAAAGATCAGCGCCCTGATCTGGTGGATCCCCTGCCAGCCATAGCGCCAGGCCGCGATCGCGCCGACCAGCGTCACGAAGCGCGTCACCTCGGGGTCAAGCCTGTTGCCGGGCAGAAGCAGAATCAGGGCCAGCACGGCCAGGATGTAACAAGACCATCCAAGCCAGTAATGGCCGGGCGCTTCTGCCGCTGCCGCACGACTGGCGCTCATCCGCTCGTTCCCGCAGACCTGTCAGATACGCCGCCCCGCAGCCGGGGCGGACATATGCTTAATGCTTCGTCGGCAGGGTGCGCGAAAGCGCTTGAAGAATGATTAAGTCCGCTCGGCAACCGCTTGGTTTGGTTGTGATTTTACTGCGGCCAATATAGCGGGGTGAGGGCAGGGGGCAAGCCTTGGCCCCGTTGGCGGGCGTCCTACGCCACCAGGCCGAGCCGCTGTGGGACGAGACGGTCCGGCGCGGCGGTCGCGGCGGCATAGGCACCGGCGGCGACGGCGAAGCCGCCGTCGGGCCGGCGCGGACCGGCCAGGCCAAGCGCGCCGGGACCGGACCCGTCCGCCGCGCTGTCGGGCGCGGTCGCCGCGCCGGCGTCGGCGGCCCCATCGATCCCGTTCCGGGCCGCGGTCTCCTCGCGCCGTTCCTGCAACTGCTCGGCCCGGGCCTGCATCTTTTCCTGATCGGCCTTGGCGGCGACCGCGCGGTCCTGGGACGACGGCTCCGCCGGGGCGAGCGCCGCGCGCTTGACGGTCTCCATCTTGCGGATCGTGGCCGCCGGATCGCCGGCCACGGGCGAAACGTCGATCGGCACTTCGCCCGAGACGGCGTATTTCTTGCCGTCGGGGCCCTGGTCGTACTGATAGCTCGGCGCGCCGGCATATTGACCGCCGGTGCGGGCATGCGCTTCCTCGTGCCGGCGGACCTCCGCGTCGCGGGCCTTCATCTCGGCGACGATCTTCCGCTCTTCCTCGGTCAGCTCGCGGCCGGCGCCGGTCTTGCCGCTCTCCTTGCCCGTCTGCGCCGCGAGCAGGCTGTTGACGTCCAGCAGGTTCGACGGCCTGCCCGTCTTGCCGCCGGCCTTGCCGTCGCCGGGGGCGGCGGCATCCGCCGGCTTCGGATCGGGCAGGGCGGTGGGCGCGGCCGGCCGGGTGCCGACCGGGGCCGTGGGTCTGATCGCCGTTGTCGCCAGGATATTCATGGACCGGGCAGTCTGCCACGCGCCGGGTTAACGGGCGGTTTGCCGCGCGGCCTCAGCCGGCCAGCTCGCCCCGGACGATTGACGTGCCGTTAACCATGGCCTGCATCTTGCGCCGGGCGAGCCAGCGCGGGATCGCCGAGAAGCCGCAGTCCGGCGTCACCGACAGCCGGTCGGCCGGCACGTAGTCGAGCGTGGCGCGGATGCGGTCGGCGACGTCGTCCGGCGATTCCTCGTGGAAGGACTTCACGTCGACCAGGCCGGCGGCGATCTCGAACCGGTCCGACAATTCACCCAGCAGGCCCAGCTCCGCCATCTCGCGGTTGGCGAATTCCAGCGACAGCAGCGGCGACCGCAACTCCCGGATCGCCGGCAGCAGCCGGGCCATGTCGCGGCGGGCATAGGGCCGGCTGGCGTTGTTGCCGTAGCAGACATGCACGGCTGTGCGTTCGGCATGGTCGGCGACGGCGGCGTTGATCGGCGCGGCCGCCTCGCCGATGGTCACGAAGTCGGGCAGGTTGGTCAGGCCGGGCTCGTCAATCTGGATCAGCTCGGCCCCGGCCGCGGCCAGTGCCGCGACCGCCTCGCGGACCATGGCGACGATATCGTCCAGCAGGTCGGCATGCGCGCTGTCGCCGGCGCCATAGGCCGCGCCGGGCCGGATGTTGCGGGTGAAGGTGAGGGGGCCGGGAAAGGCGATCTTCAGGCGGCTTGCCGGCGCCAGGCGCTGGAGTGCCTCGAATTCCTCGACCAGGCCCAGGCCGTCCGGCGCCCGCAGGCGCTCGTTGGCGACGAAGGTCGGCGCCTTGTCGTAGCCCGGCACGCCGAGCCGGCGCGGCGGCGGCCGGCGATCGATGCCGCCGATGCGGTCGTACATCTCGTAGACGAAGCGCTGGCGCCGCAGCTCGCCGTCCGAGACGATGTCGATGCCGGCCTCGACCTGGTCGGCGATGACGATGCGGGTCGCGTCCTCGAAGGCTTCCGCGATGTCGTCCGGGCCCAGCCGGCCCTGGCCCATGGCCTCGCGCACCGGGAACAGCCAGCCCGGCGTCGCGTAGCTGCCGACGCCCATGGTCGGCAGCAGCGGCAGGTCCCGCAGGCCCGGGCTGCGCATCGATCAGTCCGTGACCAGCGCCGCGGCGTCGGTGAGCGTCGCCGGCGCGCCGTCGATCAGCGCCGCAGCCGCCGCCGCCTCCAGCGCCGTGTCGTCGTCGTCGAGCGGGTCCTGCGGCGACAGCTTGAAGCGGTCGACGAGCCCGGCCAGCAGCAGGCGCCCCGGGTCCGCCAGCATCGCCGCCTCCCAGCAGAACAGGGCGGCTGCGGCGGCATGATAGAGCGCGGACGATGCCTTGCGCGCCTGCGCCTCGCCGACCTCGCCCCGGGCGGCGACGCGCTCGGCATAGGCGACGGCGCGGTCGAGATGGCCGCGCAGGCGGTCGCGGACCGGCGCCGGGACCTTCGTGGCCGCGTCGAGCCGCTGGTGCAGGGCGGCCTGGAACACCCGGTGCGCGCCCTTCCGGGCGACGGCGCGCCGCAGGGCGTCCAGCGCCACCATGTTGCTGGTGCCCTCCCACAGCACGCCGAGATGGCCATCGCGGACCAGGCGCGGGTTGGCCCAGTCCTCGATATAGCCGTTGCCGCCGCGGATCTCGAGCGCGTCGCCGGTGATCCGCCGCTGGTCGCGGTTGCTGCGAAACTTGATCAGCGGCGTCGCCAGCCGCAGCAATCGTGCCGCCGTGTCGTCGCCGGCCTCGGCCCGGTCCAGCGCCTGGGCGGTGAACAGCAGGAACGACAGGGATTCCTCGGCCGGCAGCAGGATCTTCAGCAACTGCCGGCGCAACAGCGGGAATTCGGCGATGGGCCGGCCCCAGGCCACCCGGTGGCGCGCGACGGTCAGCGCGTCGTGCCAGCAGCGCCGGATCACGCCCGCCGCCCGCATGCCCTGCGACAGGCGCGAGGCGTTCACGGTCTCCATCATCTGCAGAATGCCGCGATCGATGTCGCCGATGACATGCGCGGTCGCGCCGTCCAGCACGACCTCGCCGCTCGCCATCGAGCGCGTGCCGAGCTTGTCCTTGAGGCGCACGATGCGATAGCGGTTCGGCCGGCCGTCGTCGAGATGCCGCGGCAGCAGGAACAGGCCCAGGCCTTTGGTGCCGGGTCCGGCGCCCTCGGGCCGTGCCAGCACCGCCGTGACCTCGGCGTCAACGTTCGAGCAGAACCACTTGTCGCCATGAAGCCGCCATTCGCCGGCTTCCTGCCGGGCCACGACCTGGTTGGCGCCGACATCCGAGCCGCCGTGCCGCTCGGTCATGAACATGGCGCCCTGGTAGAGCGCGTCCAGGTCCTGGCGCAGCATCGGCGCGCCGTAGGCATCGCGCAGCCGGTCCGGGCCGTTCCTGGCGATCAGGCCGTATACCGTGTCGGTCATGCTGACGGGGCAGAGCAGGCCGAATTCGGCCTGCACGAACAGATACGACAGCGCGTATTTCGCCGTCGCCGGCCAGGGCGTCGCCCGGCCCAGCACGCCGCCGCGATGGCTCATGGCATGCAGCCCGAAGTCGCCGAAGGCGATCCGCTCCATCTCGCGATAGGCCGGGTGGTAGTCGACGCGCTGCACGTCCTCGCCGCGCGGCGAGCGCTGAACCAGCACCGGCGGGTGCCGGTCCGCGACCGTCGCCAGGTCTTCCAGCCGGTTCGCCGCCAGCCCGCCCATGCGCTGCAGATGCGGCGCGAGCTGCGCCAGCGTCCCGGCATCCAGGTAGAGCGGCAGCAGTCCCCTGAGCGACGCATCGGCCGTGTGGAAATTCATGCCGCGCGTGTCGGGCGCGACCGGACCGTCGGCGGGCGGGGGGACGACATCCGTGCCGGCGAGATTGAGATGCGTGTTCATGGCGCTCGTTTCCAGTTTCGAACCAGTCTAGCAGATCGCGCGGTTGCGCCGCCGGGCCGGTTGGCGTATGCGCATGGCATGCCGAAGTTCAACGTCACCCTGAAGGCCAGTCTCGCGCGCGGTGAGCTCTACTGGGTCGCCAGGGTCAGCGCGCCCGACGAGGACGCGGCCATGGCCGAGGCCGAACGGCTGTTTTTCGCCGAGCTCGACGCGCCGACGGAATGGGCCTTCTCCGACGCCGACGTCGAGTCGCTCTGACCAGGTCAAGCCGCCGCGACCCGCCATCGCCAGCCGTCCGTGCCGGCGTCCATGCGTTCCTCGAGCCGCAAGGCGAGCCGGCGGTTGAAGGCCATCAACGCGCCTTCCCACAGGCCGTGCCAGGCGTCGAAGACGGCCGGCGGCAGGTCTGGCTTGTCCCGCATCAGCCGCCAGCCCCGCATGCGGACAACCGGCCCGTCGCGCCCGGCGGTCTCGCCACCACCTTCCAGCATGGTCGTCAGATAACCTGAAAAGTCATTGATATCGTTAATTTCCTTGCCGAGAATCTCCGCCGTTTCCTGGGCATGGTGCATGCCGATCAGCAGGGCGGCCGCGCGTGGCAGCTCGGGACCGAACATGTCGACGGCGATCGGCAGCATGGTGCGGACGAACTGCAGCGCGTAGTTCCGCCGGGACTTCACGCGTTGCGACGGCGTCAGGTCGATGACGGGCGCCGTCGCCGGATCGAAGTCGGGGCTCGGCTCGCCACGGGCGAATTGCAGCCGCTCGTCGTCCGCCAACGGCCGGTCGTATATCCTGAAATAGCCTTCCAGGCCCGGGTCGCCGTCGGTGGTGACGGCGGTGCAGACGAAGCCCAGGTTCGGCACGCCCATGCTGACGCCGCATTGCGAATGGAAGGCGCGCGGGAAGGCGAGCGACACCGGGGTTGGCACGGCGCAGATCGCCGTGCCCTCCCAGATCCAGCGTGGCGGCGGGTAGCGGATCCAGACCTTGGTCTCGGATTCCGGCATCAGCTCCATCGTCATGCCGCCCATGCCGTTGGCGAGATAGAAGTAGCGGCCGGCGGCGACGGCGGGCGGCAGGCCGTCGAGGCCCAGGCGCTTCAGGCCGGGCAGGAACTTCTCGTGGTGCTGTTCGCGGAAGGTGCGGAACACCAGCTGCGCCGCCGCGTCCGTGCCGCGCTTCTGCAAGGTGTAGAGGATCAGCCCGGTGAGATACCGGTGGTGCATCCGCGCCGCCGCCCGCCAGGCGGCCTCGGCCGCCACCGTCACCTGGCGGCCGCCTCCTGCTCGCGCAGGACGAAGCGCTGGATCTTGCCGGTCTGGGTCTTCGGCAGGGCGTCGAGGAAGGCGACGGCGCGGGGGTACTTGTAGGGCGCGATGGTCGCCTTGACGTGGTCCTGCAGGGCCTTCGCGGTCTCGTCGCCGGCCGCGGCGCCGTCGCGCAGCACCACGAAGGCCTTGACGATCTCGCCGCGCTCGGGGTCCGGCGCGCCGATGACGGCGCATTCGGCGACGCTGGGATGCTCCATCAGCACCGATTCCACCTCCGGCCCGGCGATGTTGTAGCCGGCCGAGATGATCATGTCGTCGGTCCGCGCCTGGTACCAGAAATAGCCGTCGGCGTCGCGCAGGTAGGCGTCGCCCGTCAGGTTCCAGCCGTGCCGGACATAGCTTGCCTGGCGGTCGGGGTTGGCCATGTAGCGGCAGCCCGTCGGCCCGCGCACGGCGAGGCGTCCGACGGTGCCGTCCGGCGCCTCGTTGCCGTCGTCGTCCAGGATCGCCGCCTCGTAGCCCGGGATCGGCTTGCCGGTGGCGCCGGGGCGGATGTCGTCGCCGGCGCAGGCGATGAAGATGTGCAGCATCTCGGTCGAGCCGATGCCGTCGATGATGCGGATGCCGGTGGCGGCGTGCCAGTCGTCCCAGGTCGGCTTCGGCAGGCTCTCGCCGGCCGAGACGCATTTCTTCAGGCTCGGCAGCGCCCGTTCGGCGGCGAGCGGCGTCAGCGCCCGGTACATGGTCGGCGCCGTGAACAGGACGCTGACCTCGTGCTCGGCGATGGCCTCGATCATGGTCTCGGGCGTGTAGCTCTCGATCAGCAGCGTCGAGGCGCCGGCATGCATGGGGAAGGTGACCAGCGCGCCGAGGCCGAAGGTGAAGGCGATCGGCGGCGAGCCGGCGAAAATGTCATCCGGCCCGGGCTCGAGGACGTAGCGCGAGAAGGTGTCGCAGATCGCCAGGATGTCGCGGTGGAAATGCATGCAGCCCTTGGGCTGGCCGGTGGTGCCCGAGGTGAAGGCGATCAGGCAGACGTCGTCGGCCGCGGTATCGGCGTTGTCGAAGCTCGCGGGCTTGTCCGACAGCCGCGCTTCCAGGCCGTCGGCGTCGTCGCCGTTGAAATAGAGCGCCCGCTCCAGCGTCGCCGACTGTTCGACGGTGGCCTGCATTTCCCCGGCCAGCCGCTTGTCGCAGAGCGCGACTTTCACGTCGGCGATGTCGGCGATGTAGGTCAGCTCGCGGGCGCGCAGCAGCGGCATGGTCGCCACCGCGACGGCGCCCACCTTCATCACCGCGAACCAGCAGGCGACATACATCGGGTTGTTCGGGCTGCGCATCAGCACCCGGTTGCCCGGCTTCACGCCGAGCTCGTCGACCAGGACGTTGGCGATCCGGTTGGCGACGTCGCGCAGCTCGGCATAGGTCCACATGCTGTCCGGCGTGCGCAGCACCGGGCGCTGGCCGAACTTCTCGATCCGCCGGTCGAGCAGCCATTCGGCGCAGTTCATGCGGTCGGGATACTTCGCCAGCTCGGCCGGCCGGCCGTAGTCCATCGGCGGCCATTCGGCCCGTGGCGGCAGGTGGTCGGCGGCGAAGGTGTCGACGTGGGCGGACGTGCCGCCCGGCGCCTTCGGCTCAGGCATGTTCGATGGCTCCGTCTGGCAGGCTCGGTTCGAAGTCGGGCATCGGCATCTCGACGGTGATCCCGTTCGACGGCGGGCTGGCGCGGCCCTGGGCGTCGAAGGCGCGGACATAATAGCGATAGGTCAGGCCGCCCAGCACCAGCCGGTCGGTGTATTTCGCGCTCTTCACCGCCTCGATGCAATCGGTCTCCGGCTCGCCGTCCTCGGCCCGGTAGACGTCGTAGCCGATGATGCCGTCGCCGTCCGCCCTGTTCCAGGTCAGCTTGATCTGGCCGTCGATGATATCGGCGCCAAGGCCGGCGCCAGCGGCGGGCCAGGTCGGATGCGCCGTGCCGGCGAGATCGGCCGGGGCCTGCAGGTTGTTCTTCGGCCAGAGGAAGCAGGTGACCTTCTTGAAGTTCTCGTCGAGTTGCTTGCAGACGTTGCAATAGATGCAGTGCAGGATCTCGTCCGGCCGGCCTTCCGCCACCTTTCGCGGCCAGTCCGGATCGGCCAGCAACTGCCGGGCCATGCCGATCAGGTCGGCCTTGCCCTCCCGCAGCAGGGTTTCGGCCTCGCGCGGGTCGTTGATCTTGCCGATCGAGACCACGGGCACGTCATAGCCCTTGGCGTTGATGTACTGCTTGATGCCGGCGGCGAGGTGGGCGTGCGGCAGGTCGGGATACCAGGCGCCCGGCATGCAGCGGTCGCCGGAATAGCCGGTATAGGGATAGACCGGATGGCCCGGCTTGGGCACGGCGTCCTCGAACTTGCCGCCGACCGACAGCGAGATGTAGTCGGCGCCCATCTGCGCCATGCGCAGCGCGATACGCTTGGAATCGGGCAGCGCGTAGCCGTCCTTGATCGCTTCCTCGGCCAGGAACCGCACGCCGACCGGCCAGTCGTGGCCGACCTGCCGGCGCACCTCGGTCATGACCTGGCCGAACATCTTCAGCCGGCCCTCCAGCGTCTTGCCGGTATAGGCGTCGCGGCGCTTGTTGTGGCGCGACAGGAACGAGGACAGCGTATAGGCGTGTGCCGAGTGCAGCTCGACGCCGTCATAGCCGGCCTCGCGCGCCCGCGCCGCGGCGGTGCCGAAGTCGGCGATGATCGCGTCGATATCGGCCTGGTCCAGCATTTCGATGGTCTGGCGCCAGCCGGAGCGGGCGATCTTCATGAAGTGGATGATCTGCGGCACGACCTTGGAATCGGACGCGTCGTGCACGCGCTTCACCAGCTCGCGGTGGCCGGGCACGAAGGCATCCTCCGACAGGCGCAGCAGCGGTCCCGATTTCGACCGGTGAATGGCCGTCGCCTCGACGACGATCAGGCCGACATGGCCCTCGGCATAGCGGGCGTAGCGGTCGATGATGTCGCCGTTGACATAGCCGTCCTCGCCCGAGAGGCGCGTCACCATGGCCGGCACGATGACGCGGTTCGGTAGCCGCATGCCGTTGACGTCGAGCGGTTCCAGCAGCTTCATCGGGCGCCTCCGGCGCGTTCGCGCGCCTGTTCCATGACCGCCGCCTCGGCCTGGGCGGCCAGCGTCTGACGGGCGATCACCAGCTTGTTGATCTCCGTCGTGCCCTCGTAGATGCGCAGCGCCCGGACCTCGCGGTAGAGCCGCTCCACCGTCGCGCCCGCGACCACGCCGGTGCCGCCGAAGAGCTGCACGGCGGCGTCGACCACGCGCTGCGCGGCTTCGGTGGCGTACATCTTCGCCATCGCGGCCTCGCGGGTGACGCGGGCCGCGCCGCTGTCCTTGGTCCAGGCCGAGCGGTAGACCAGCAGCGCGCTGGCGTCGATGTCGGTGGCCATGTCGGCGAGCTTCTCCTGCACGAGCTGGAACTCGGCGATCTTCTGGCCGAAGGCCTCGCGTTCCTGGCAGCGGCCGATGGCCGCGTCCAGCGCCCGCCGGGAAAAGCCGAGGCCGGCCGCGCCCACGGAGGTGCGGAAGATGTCGAGGCTGGTCATGGCGATCTTGAAGCCCTGGCCGAGCTCGCCCAGGAGATGCGTCTTCGGCACCCGGCAGTCGCGGAAGGTCAGCGTCGCCATCGGGTGCGGGGCGATGATCTCGATGCGCTCGGTGATCTCCAGGCCGGGCGTGTCGGCCTCGACGACGAAGGCGCTCAGGCCCCTGGCGCCGTCGTCGCTGGTGCGCGCGAAGACCACGTACTGGTGGGCGATGCCGCCGTTCGAGATCCAGGTCTTCTGGCCGTCGAGCACGAAATGGTCGCCGTCCGCGCGCGCCGTGGTCAGGACGTTGGCGACATCGGAGCCGGCCTGCGGCTCGGACAGCGCGAAGGCGGCGATGCGGTCGCCGGCGCAGACCGGCGGCAGGTAGCGGCGCTTGATCTCCTCGCCGCCGAACAGCGAGACCGCGCCGGTGCCGAGGCCCTGCATGACGAAGGCGAAGTCGGCGAGG
>JANQKO010000251.1 GCA_028281075.1 Alphaproteobacteria bacterium
CGGCATCCGGATGGCGCTCGACATCGGCGCCATGCCGACAGGCAACTGGTCGGGCTGCCACGCCGTCGGCTGGGACCGGAACGCGCCCGAGTTCGGCGACCTCACCGTCGGCGACGGCTTCCAGAAGCACAGCTATCCCTTCGGCATTCTGGTCAACGCCCGCGGCGAGCGCTTCGTCGACGAGGGCGCCGACTTCCGCAACTACACGTACGCGAAATACGGCGGCGAGGTGCTGAAGCAGCCGGGCCAGTTCGCCTGGCAGGTCTTCGACCAGAAGGTGGTCCACCTGCTGCGCGACGAATACCGCATCCGCCAGGTCACCAAACGGTCCGCCGACAGCCTGGAAGCGCTGGCCGAACAACTCGACGACGTCGATCCGGCGGGCTTCCTGCGGACGGTCGAAGCCTACAACGCCGCGGTGAAGACCGGGGTGCCGTTCAATCCGAACGTCAAGGACGGGCGCGGTACCGAGGGCCTGGCGCTACCGAAATCGAACTGGGCCAACACGCTCGACACGCCGCCCTACGAGGCCTATGCCGTCACCTGCGGCATCACCTTCACCTTTGGCGGCCTGAAGGTCGACGGCAACGCCCAGGTGCTGGACACCGACGCCCGGCCGATCCCCGGCCTCTATGCCGCCGGCGAGCTGGTCGGCGGCCTGTTCTACTTCAACTACCCCGGCGGCACCGGCCTGATGGCCGGCTCCGTCTTCGGCAAGATCGCCGGCCGCTCGGCCGCGGCCGGTTAGGGAGCAAAGGCGCACGCACAAAGCCACCCAAGGTCATGCCGGCGAAGGAGTGTGTGAAGAAATCGCACCGCTGCCCCCCAAGTTGTCATCCTGGCGAAGGCCAGGATCCATGTTTGTTGTTCTTCAACCGGTCGCGATGCCGCTGGATGCTGGCCGGCGCCAGCATGACGGCTTCCTTTGTGTCGCAAGTCATTTCTTCACAGGCTCCTCCGCCGGCACGACCAGGGCGCAAGCGCGCGCCAACTTCCTCACGGCCGCCCAAAGGCGCCCCGCCGGCGACCGCGTCAGCCGCCATCCGACCGCCGCTTCAGCCGCAGCACCCAGAGCTGGGCCGCCAGCGCCAGCAGCGTCGAGACGGCGATAATCACGATCAGCGGCATCTGGCCGTCGGTCAGAAGCTGCCCCAGAACCACGGTCAGCAGGCCGCCCATGGCCATCTGCAGGAAGCCGAGCAGGCCGGCGGCGGCGCCGGCGATGCGCGGCTTGACGCTGACCGCGCCGGCGATGCCGTTCGGCTGGCTGATGCCGTTGCCGACCGAGATCAGCGAGACCGGAAAGAAAATCGCCGCCAGCGTGAAATAGCCGGCGAGCGCCAGCGCCGCCATGACGCCGACGCCGGCCAGAGCCACACCGACGCCCAGCAGGATCATGCCGTCGACGCCGACCCGCTGCGACAGCCGGCCGGCGACGAAGCTGCCGACCGAATAGCCGCCCGCCACCAGCAGGAAATAGAGGCCGTAGTCGCGCGGGCTGGCGCCCAGCAGCTCGATCACCACGTAAGGCGCGCCGCCGAGGAAGGCAAAGAAGGCACCGGCGCTGAACGCCACGTGCAGCGTATAGCCGGCATAGAGCGGCGAGCGGATCAGCGAGGCGTAGCTCGTCAGCATGCTGGTAAGGTCGAAACGCCGGACGCGGTCGAAATGCGTCTCGTGCAGCAGCGGCAGGCAGAGCAGGATCAGCAGCACGCCGAAGCCGGCGACCAGGACGAAGCTGGCCCGCCAGCCGAACCAGACATCGAGCTGGCCGCCGATGGCGGGCGCGATGGCCGGCGCCACGGCCATGGCCATGGTGAC
>JANQKO010000259.1 GCA_028281075.1 Alphaproteobacteria bacterium
CAGCAGCATGACGAGGCCGCTCATGCGCAGCCATTTCATCTCGGCCGAGGAGATGAACTGGTCGACGATGACCTGGGCGCCGTTGGCGAAGTCGCCGAACTGGGCCTCCCACATCACCAGGCATTGCGGGTCGGTCAGGCTGTAGCCGTATTCGTAGCCCAGCACGGCGACTTCCGACAGCGGGCTGTTGATGACCTCGAACCGGGCCTGCTTGGCGTCGATATTGTTGAGCGGCGTGTAGACGCGCTCGTCCTTCTGGTCGATCAGGTCGGCATGCCGCTGTGAGAAGGTGCCGCGGGCGGAATCCTGGCCGGACAGCCGCACCGAATAGCCCTCCATCAGCAACGAGCCGAAGGCCAGCGCCTCGGCGGTGGCCCAGTCGAAGCCCTCGCCAGCGTCGAACATCTTCTTCTTGTTGTCCAGCAGCCGGCGAATGGTGCGGTGGGCGTTGAAATCGTTCGGCACGGTCGTCAGCCGGTCGCCGATCTTCTGCAGCGTCGCCAGCTTGACCGCGGTGTCGCCACGACGCGCCTCGCCCTTGGCCCGCTCGATGCCCGACCAGGCGCCTTCCAGCCAGTCGGCCTTGTTCGGCTTGTAGCCGCCGGCGGCCTCGAATTCCTGCTCCAGCCGGGCCTGGAAGTCGGACACCATGGTGTCGGCTTCCGGCTGGGTGACGACATTCTCGTCCACCAGCTTCCTGGCATAGACCTGCCGCACCGTCGGGTGCTGGGCGATGGCGCGGTACATCAGCGGCTGGGTGAAGGCCGGCTCGTCGCCCTCGTTATGGCCGTGCCGGCGATAGCAGAACATGTCGATGACCACGTCGCGCTGGAACCGCAGGCGGAACTCGGCGGCGATATGGCCGACATGGAGCACGGCCTCCGGATCGTCGCCGTTCACGTGCAGCACCGGCGCGTTGACCATCTTGGCCACGTCGGACGGATAGGGCGAGGAGCGGCCGAGATTCGGATTGGTGGTGAAGCCGATCTGGTTGTTGATGATGACGTGGATCGTGCCGCCGGTCGTGTAGCCCGGCAGGTCCGACAGCATCAGGCACTCGGCGACCAGGCCCTGGCCGGCGAAGGCGGCGTCGCCGTGCATCAGCAGGCCCATGACCTCGTTGCGGTCGTGGTCGCCGATCTGGGTCTGCTTGGCCCGCGCCTTGCCCAGCACCACCGGGTCGACCGCTTCCAGGTGCGAGGGGTTCGCCGACAGCGACAGGTGCACCATGCGGCCGCCGAACTCGCGGTCGGTCGAGGTGCCGAGATGGTACTTCACGTCGCCGGAGCCGCCGACATCCTCCGGGTTCGCGGGATTGCCCTGGAACTCCGAGAAGATCGCCGTGAACGGCTTCAGCATGAAATTCGACAGCACGTTCAGCCGGCCGCGGTGCGGCATGCCGACACAGACCTCGTTCACGCCCATCTGGGCCGAGCGCTCGCAGATCGCGTCCAGGAGCGGCATCAGGGTCTCGGCGCCGTCCAGGCCGAAGCGCTTGGTGCCGGTATACTTGACGTGCAGGAACTTCTCGAAGCCCTCGGCCTCGGTCAGCTTGCGCAACAGCGCCCGCTTCTCGTGCACGTTCAGGCTGACCGACTTCTGCGGCCCCTCGATGCGTTCCTGGATCCAGGCCTTCTCCTCGGGCCCGGACATGTGCATGAACTCGACGCCGATGGTGTGGCTGTAGGTGCGGTTGACGACCTCCAGGATCTCGCGCAGCGTCGCCGATTCCAGGCCCAGCACGTAGTTGATGAAGATCGGCCGGTTCAGATCCTCGTCGCTGAAGCCGTAGGTCTTGGGGTCGAGCTCGGGATGGTCGCTGCGCCGCATCAGGCCGAGCGGATCCAGGTTCGCCTGCAGATGGCCGCGGACGCGATAGGCCCGGATCAGCATCAGCGCGCGGATCGAGTTCAGCGTCGCCTGCCGTACATGCGCGGCCGATATGGCCGGGCCGACATGCGGCACATAGGGCCCGGCGGCGGCGTAGCTGTCGGTCTCGCCGACCACGCCATACTCGTCCGGCGGCACCTCCAGGCCGGCGCGCGGCGACCAACTGGCGCCCTGCGCCTCGGCCAGCACCGCCTCGACCTCCTCGCCCAGGCCGGCGAAGAACTCCTGCCAGCTCGGATCGACCGAGGAGGGATTGTTCAGATAGCGTTGATAGAGCTGCTCGATGAAAACGCTGTTCGTGCCGCTGAGGAACGACGTCGTTTCCAGATTTGTCGCCATGATCTTGCCCGGCGCGCGTTCTGGCGCGCCCCTTTTTGCTGTCAACGACCCCCGACCGACCGGCCAGACCTTCTGATTTACGTCGTTTAACCTTGCAAAACTCTCAACATGGTGGCGCCGAGCTCGGCCGGCGAGTCCGCGACGGTGATCCCGGCGCCCCGCATGGCCTCCATCTTGTCCTCGGCCGAGCCCTTGCCGCCGGAAATGATGGCGCCGGCATGGCCCATGCGCCGGCCGGGCGGCGCCGTCACGCCGGCGATGAAGCCGACGACGGGTTTCTTGATGGCCGACCGTTTCAGGAACTCGGCCGCCTCTTCCTCGGCCGAGCCGCCGATCTCGCCGATCATGATGATGCACTCGGTTTCATCGTCGGATAGGAACATTTCCAGAACATCGATGAAGTTGGTGCCGTTGACCGGGTCGCCGCCGATACCGACGCAGGTCGACTGCCCCAGCCCCGCCGCCGTTGTCTGGCCCACCGCCTCGTAGGTCAGCGTGCCCGAGCGCGAGACCACGCCGACCTTGCCACGCTTGTGGATATGGCCCGGCATGATGCCGATCTTGCAGGCATCGGGCGTGATCACGCCCGGACAGTTCGGACCGATCAGGCGGGTCTTCGAGCCGCCGAGCGCGCGCTTGACCCGGACCATGTCGAGCACCGGAATGCCCTCGGTGATGCAGACCGCCAGCGCGACCTCGGCGTCGATCGCCTCCAGGATCGCGTCGGCCGCGAACGGCGGCGGCACGTAGATCACCGAGGCGTTGGCGCCGGTCACGGCGACGGCTTCGGCGACCGTGTCGAAGACCGGCAGGTCGAGATGCGTCGTGCCGCCCTTGCCCGGCGTCACCCCGCCGACCATCCTGGTGCCGTAGGCGATCGCCTGCTCGGAATGGAACGTGCCCTGCGAACCGGTGAAACCCTGGCAGATCACCTTGGTGTCGGCATTGACGAGGACGGCCATCACGCAGCCTCCTTCACGGCCTGGACGATCTTTACCGCGGCGTCGCCAAGATCGTCGGCCGAGACGATCGGCAGGCCGGACTCGGCCAGTATCCGCTTGCCCAGCTCGACGTTGGTGCCCTCGAGCCGGACGACAAGGGGCACGTTCAGGCTGACCTCCTTGGCCGCAGCAACGACACCCTCGGCGATCACGTCGCAGCGCATGATGCCGCCGAAGATGTTCACCAGAATGCCCTCGACGTTCTCGTCGGACAGGATGATCTTGAAGGCCTTGGTGACGCGCTCCTTGGTGGCGCCGCCGCCGACGTCGAGGAAGTTCGCCGGCTCGCCACCGCGCAATTTGATGATGTCCATGGTCGCCATGGCAAGGCCGGCGCCATTGACCATGCAGCCGATATTGCCGTCGAGCTTGATGTAATTGAGCTCGGACTGCGCCGCCTCGAGCTCGGCCGGGTCTTCCTCGGTCTCGTCGCGCAGCGCCTCGATGTCCTTGTGGCGGTAAAGCGCGTTGTCGTCGAAGTTCATCTTGGCGTCGAGCGCGATGACGGCGCCGTCGCCGGTGACGACCAGCGGGTTGATCTCCAGCATCGAAGCGTCGGTATCGATCATGGCGTCGTAGAGACCGCCGATGAACTTGACGCCGGCGCGGACCTGATCGCCGGTCAGGCCGAGGCCGAAGGCAATCTGGCGGGCGTAGAAGCCCTGCATGCCGACGGCCGGATCGATGGTCACGGTGATGATCTTTTCCGGCGTCCTGGCCGCGACCTCTTCGATGTCCATGCCGCCCTCGGTCGAGGCCATGAAGGCGACCCGGCTGGAGCCGCGGTCGACCAGCGCGCTGAGATAAAGCTCGCGGGCGATATCACAGCCTTCCTCGATATAGAGCCGGCCGACCTGCTTGCCGGCGGGACCGGTCTGGTGCGTGACCAGCGTCATGCCGAGCATCGCCTCGGCCGTGCCGCGGACCTCGTCGATCGACTTCACCACCTTGACGCCGCCGCCCTTGCCGCGGCCGCCGGCGTGGATCTGCGCCTTCACGACCCAGACCGGACCGCCGAGCTTTTCCGCCGCCTGCACGGCCTCGTCGACCGAATACGCGACGTGACCGCGGGGCACGGAGACGCCGTACCTGGCCAGGATTTCCTTCGCCTGATGCTCGTGGATGTTCATGCTAAGCCTTTGTTAAGGTCTCCCGAACGGGAGGGATGACAACCCCCGGTCTCGACGCCGGTTCCCGGCCTTAGCGATCGTTCGAGAATGGTCTGGCAAGGCCATAATCAAACGGTCTCCTAGCACTTTTGCGTTGCAAAAACTTAAAACCGGGTTATCGACCGCGCAAACAACGCCGGCCAACGGCTTATTTGCGGGCCGCCGTGGTCTTGCGGCGGGTGGTCTTGCGCGCCGTTGCCGTCTTCGCCGCGGCCTTGCGGCCGCCCAGGCTGGGCTCAATCTTCTTGCAGGCCGCCACCAGGCCCTTCACGGCCTCGACCGACTTGGCCAGCATCCTTTTCTCGCCGGCGTTGAGGCCGATCTCGACGATGCGCTCGACGCCGCCGGCGCCGATCACCACCGGCACGCCGACATAAAGGTCCTTGATGCCGTACTGTCCGGTCAGCTGCGCGGCGCAGGGCAGCACGCGCTTCTTGTCCTTGAGATAGCTCTCGGCCATCTGCACGGCGGACGCGGCCGGCGCGTAATAGGCCGAGCCGGTCTTCAGCAGGCCGACGATCTCGGCCCCGCCGTCGCGGGTGCGCTGGACGATGGCGTCCAGCTTCTTCTTGGTGGTCCAGCCCATCTTGACCAGGCCCGGCAGCGGAATGCCGGCCACCGTCGAATAGCGCACCAGCGGCACCATGGTGTCGCCATGGCCGCCCAGCACGAAGGCGGTCACGTCCTCGACCGAGACG
>JANQKO010000260.1 GCA_028281075.1 Alphaproteobacteria bacterium
ATAGGGCGTGCCGTCCGGGCCGTCGCTGTCGATGATCGCCGGGATCTTGCTGTTCGGGTTGATGGCGATGAATTCGGGCGTGAACTGATCGTCCTTGGAGATGTCGATCGGGTGCAGATTGTATTCCAGTCCGCACTCTTCCAGCATGATCGTGGCCTTGCGGCCGTTCGAGGTTTTCCAGGTGTAGCAGTCGATCATGTCACGTCCCCTTCCCGATGTTGTTCGACGGTCACGTCCTCAGGCCGGCACCCGCGTGCCCCGTGTCCGGCCGCGGCAGCATATCGCCTCGGTCCCGTCCGCTCCACAGCGCGAACCGATGGCCGGTGTATGAAATGGCCGTCGCCGGCCCGCGCTTCAGGAAATCGGGGCCGCGTCCGATTGCCGGCCCAGGCCCATCGTCGTCGCGCGCAGATGGTCGACCAGCGGCTGCCGGTCCCGCAGATGGGCCAGGGAAGCATAGGGGATCGGCGCGCCGATCCTGAGCCGCACGTCGTCGCCGATGCGCCTCGCGACCTCCTTGATCAGCAGGCCTTCGCGCAGGGCGCCGCTGATATGGCTCGCGACCTGGAAGATGCGGCTGTTCTGGCCCTCGAAGAACACCGGCACGACGGTGGCGCGGGACCGGGTGATCAGCTTGGCCGTGAACGGTTTCCATTCCAGGTCGACCGCCGGACCGAACAGGGTTTTCGAGGTCGAGACGCCACCCGCCGGAAACACCACCACCGCGCCGCCTGCCGCCAGCTCGGCCGACGCCTTGCGCCGTGAATCGATATTGGTGCGGACGGCCGTCTTGCGGTCGGTGAAATCGATCGGCAGGACGTAGGACTGCAGCTCCGGCGCCCGGTAGAGCACGCTGTTGGCCAGCAGCTTGAATTGCGGCCGGACCAGCGAGGTCAGATAGCCGATGATGATGCCGTCAAGCACGCCGTAGGGATGGTTGGCGATGATGACCAGTGGGCCGTACCGGGGGATCGCCGCCAGGCGCTCGGCGTCATAGAGCACGTTCAGCCGCAGCTTGCTGATGGCGGCGTGCCAGAAGTCGCCGGAGGGATGGCCGTGCCGGCGATATTCGCGGTAGAGCCGCGTCAGCCGCGGCTGGCCGGTGACCTGCTCGATGGCATGAATGAGCAGCCGCCTCAGAGCCGGGTCGTCGGGGTTGGCATAAGAGACCCTCGGCGTATCGCGCTTGGCGCGCCGGTCCGCGTATCCGCGGCGCAGCGGCCGTAATGCTGTTCTCACTCCCACCTGAGGCCCGGTCGAATCTGTCAATGATGCGCCGAACGCTATGGCAAGCGCGCGAAAGTTTTGTGACGGCGACGCTGTCGCCCGGAATTCAGTCCAGCGCCTGCTCCAGGTCGCCGATCAGGTCGGCCGGTGCCTCGATGCCGACCGACAGACGCAGCAGGTCGTCGGGCACCCGCGTGCCGGCGCCCTCGATGGAGGCGCGGTGCTCGATCAGGCTCTCGACCCCGCCGAGCGAGGTCGCCCGCTTCCAGATCCCGACCCTGGCCGCGGCCGCGATGGCGGCATCGCGGCCGCCGACGATCCGCAGCGACAGCATGCCGCCGAACCCGCCCTGCATCTGCCGGGCCGCGATCGCGTGGCCGGGATGGTCCGGCAGGCCGGGATACAGCACCTGGCCAATCTTCTCATGGCCGGCGAAATGTTCGGCGATGCGTTGCGCGCCGGCGCAGCTCGCGGCGACCCGGACGAACAGCGTGCGCATGCCGCGCAGCAGCAGCCAGGCCTCGAACGGGCCCAGCACCGCCCCGCCGTCATGGCGCTGGGTGCGGATGCGTGTCCAGGTCTCGTCGGCCCGCGCCGTCACCAGGGCACCGCCGATGACGTCGCTGTGGCCGTTCAGGTACTTGGTGGCCGAGTGCATGACGATATCGGCGCCCAGCTCGATCGGCCGGGTCAGCACCGGCGTCGACACCGTGCTGTCGACGCCCAGCAGGGCACCCGCCTCGTGCGCCACCGCCGCCGCCGCGGCGATGTCGGTCACCGTCCAGGTCGGGTTCGCCGGCGTCTCGATCCAGACCAGCCGGGTCCCGCCCGGCCGGATGGCGGCGCGGATCGCGTCGAGGTCGCCCGGCGGCACGAAGTCGACCGCCAGGCCCCATTGCCGGCCGGTCTCCGTCAGCCATTTCCGCAGGCCCCAATACATGACCTCGGGCGCGATCACATGGTCGCCGGGTTTCAGGCCTAAGAACACCGACGTTGCCGCCGCCATGCCCGAGGCGAACAGCATCGCGCCGGCGCCGCCTTCCAGGCTGGCCAGCAGGGCCTCGGCCTGGTCGTAGCCCGGGTTCTCGTCGCGGGCATAGCTGTAGCCGGCGCGGTATTCGTTGTCGGGGTCGCGCACGAAGGTGGTGGACGGATGGATCGGCGGTGTCACCGCCTTGGTCCGTTCGTCCACCCAGCCCAGGGCCTGCGCCGCCCGCGTCGCCGGCGCCCAGTCGCCATCCTTGCTCATCGGCCTGATCCTCACGATGACGTCAAACCGCGACCATGGCGGCGAATGCCGCAGCTCTCAACGGAAACATTGTCGCGCGACAATTCAGGCGAGTTCCGCGTTCATGGGCGCGAAACGGTCCAGGAAGGCAAGCGCATCGTCGTCGTGGCGCGGCGCCACCATCACCACCCGGTCGACGCCGATCTCGCGATAGCGCTTCAGCACATCGGCGCCGGCGCCCGGAAAGGCGAACATGGTGATCGGGATCGAGCCCGGGTCACGTCCCGCCGCCTCGGCCCGCGTCCGCAGGTCGGCGATCGCCGCCGGCAGGTCGTCCAGCAGCAGGTCGATCGGAAACCAGCCGTCGCAGTAATCGACCACTCGCTGCCGGCCCCGCGCCGTGGCGCTGCCGAGAATGATCGGCGGGTGCGGCTTCTGCACCGGCTTCGGGTTGGAAATGATCTCCTCGAAATTGACGAACTCGCCGGCATAGGACGCCGTTTCCTGGGTCCAGATCGCCTTCATCGCCTCGACCCGCTCGCGCAGCACCCGCCAGCGCCGCTTGAACGGCGTGCCGTGATTTGCCATCTCCTCGGCATTCCACCCGCCACCGATGCCGAACAGAAAACGGCCGTTCGACAGCATGTCCAGCGTCGCGATCTCCTTGGCCAGCGTGATCGGATCGCGCTCGACCACCAGGCAGATGCCGGTGCCAACCTTTAGATCCTTCGTAACGGCCGCCGCGGCGGTCAGCGACACAAAGGGATCGGCCATATGGTAATAGGGCTTCGGCAGGTCGCCGCCGCCGGGATAGGGGCTGAGCCGGCTGGCCGGAATATGCGTGTGCTCGCCGACCCACAGCGACTCGAAGCCGCGGTCCTCGCAGGCCCGCGCCATGTCGTCGGCCCGGATGCCGTAATCCGTGTTGAAGCTGAAGACGCCGAGTTTCATGCCTCTCTCCCAGAAACCCCTCCGGATATTCTAGGCAACCGGGCAAATCCGGCCAACGCATCTCGGCACACGAACAAACATTCGTTAAACTGCCGCCCGGCGACGGGAGGAAGACCATTGCATGAGCTTGTAATCCGCGGCGGCACGGTCGTCGACGGCACGGGCGCGGCGAGCCGCGCGGCGGATGTGGCGATCGATGACGGCGTGATCTCGGCCGTCGGCGCGGATATCGGCGCCGCCCACAGGGACATCGACGCCGACGGCTTGCTGGTCACGCCGGGCTGGGTCGATATCCACACGCATTACGACGGCCAGGCCACCTGGGACCCTTATCTCACACCCTCGTCCTGGCATGGCGTCACCACCGCCGTGTTCGGCAATTGCAGCGTCGGCTTCGCGCCGGTGCGGCCGGGCAGCGAGCGCTATCTGATCAACCTGATGGAAGGTGTCGAGGATATCCCCGAGACGGTGCTGGCCGAGGGCATCGATTTCCGCTGGGAGAGTTTTCCGGAATATCTCGACGTGCTGGCGGCGACGCCGCGGATCATGGACATCGGCGCGCAAGTGCCGCACGGGCCGCTGCGGTTCTACGTCATGGGCGAGCGGGGCGCCGACCACGGCGAGACGCCGACCGACGACGAGCTGGCCGAGATGGGCCGGCTGCTGGAGCAGGCGCTGCATGCCGGCGCGCTCGGATTCACCACCGCGCGCACGACCAAGCACCGCGCCGCCGACGGCCGCTACACCCCGGGCCTGACGGCATCCGACCGTGAGCTGCAAGGCCTGGCGCTGGCCATGAAGCGCGCCGGCAAGGGCGTCATCGAGGTCAATTCCGACTTCGGCGACGGCGATTTCGACCGCCTGCGCGCGGCGGCCGAGCTCGCCGGCCGGCCGCTGTCGGTGCTGCTGGTGCAGGTCGACAACGCGCCCGACCTGTGGCGCGAGACGCTGGCCGGCGTCAATGCCGCCAACCGGGCGCTGAAGGGCGGCGGCGAGCGTTTCACGGCCCAGGTCGGCAGCCGGCCGATCGGCATGCTGATGGGCCTGGAGGCGACAATCCACCCCTTCACCAGCCATCCGCTCTGGGCCGACCTGGAAAAGCTGCCGTCGGCCGAACGCGCCGCCCGCCTGACGGCCGACGATGACCTGCGGCGGCGGCTGGTCACGGAGCGGCCGGACGACGGCCATGTCGCCTGGATGGCGAAAGTGCTGACCCGCACCTTCGAGCTGGGCGATCCCGTCGACTACGAGCCGGACCCGTCGACCAGCATCGCCGCTCGCGCCGCCGCCGCCGGCCGCGACCCGTTCGACCTGGCGTTGGAGCTGATGCTGAAGAACGATGGCCGGGCGCTGCTGCTGCATCCGTTCGAGAACTATTGCGCCGGCGATCTCGAGGTCGTGCGCGAGATGCTGGAGAACCCCGACACCGTCTGCGGCGTCGCCGACGCCGGCGCGCATGTCGGCATCATCTGTGACGCCAGCTCGCCGACCTCGCTGCTGACCCATTGGGCGCGCGACCGCCGGCGCGGCGGCCACCTGCCGCTCGAATTCCTGGTCCGCAAGCAGACGCTGGATACGGCGCGCTGCTACGGCCTGCTGGATCGCGGCGTTATCGCGCCGGGCTACAAGGCCGATGTGAACGTGATCGACTTCGACCGTCTGCGCCTGCTGCCGCCGGAGCTGGTCTACGACCTGCCGGCCGGCGGCCGACGCATCGTCCAGAAGGCCGAGGGCTATCGGCACACCTTCGTCTCCGGCCTCGAGGTCATGCGCGACGGCGCGGCCACCGGCGAGCTGCCGGGCGTCCTGCTGCGCGGCGCGCGGCCGGCCGTTTAGTTCCTGACCACCGATTCCAAAAACCGTTTGACGAGGAAAGCCCGTATGACCAAGCGCGTGATGATCCAGATGCCGGTGACCGACGGGATCAAGTCGGTGCTCGATGCCCGCGACGACATCGAATACGAACGCTTCACCGAAACGTCGGAAGACAACATCGTCCAGCATATCGGCAACTACGACGCCGTGATCCTGGGCGTGGTGCCGTTCACCGCCCGGATCATCGAGAAGGCCGACAGACTGAAGATCGCCGCGCGTCACGGCGTCGGCTACGACTCGGTCGACGTCGACGCGCTGACCAGGGCCGGGGTGCCGCTCGCCGTGGTCGGCCCGGCGAACTCGGTCACCGTCGCCGAGCATTCGCTGTTCTTCATGATATCGCTCGCCAAGCGCGGCGTGCTCTACGACCGCGAGGTCCGCAAGGGCAACTGGACGGTGCGCTTCGACACGCCGGCCTACGACCTCGCCGGCCGGTCGGTGCTGATCCTCGGCTTCGGCCGCATCGGCCGGCGCCTGGTCAGCCGCTGTGTCGCCATGGAGATGACGGTGTTCGTGCACGACCCTTACGTGGTCCAGGACGCCATCACCACATCGGGCGCCACGCCGGTCGCCGACTGGCGCGCCATGCTGCCGGAGATCGATTTCCTCTCGGTCAACTGCCCGAAAACGCCCGAGACCGACGGCATGGTCGGCGCCGCCGAACTGCGCGCCATGAAGCCGACGGCCTTCGTCGTCAACACCGCGCGGGGCAACATCATCGACGAAGCCGCGCTCTATGACGCCCTGAAGGCCGAGACCATCGCCGGGGCCGGCATCGACCCGTTCGTGGTCGAGCCGGCGACGCCCGATAACCCGCTGTTCGAGCTCGACAACATCCTGGTCAGCCCGCATTCGGCCGGCGTCACGGTCGAGTCCATGTATCGCATGGGCCAGGTCGCGGCGCAGAACGTCGTCGACTGCTTCGACGGCAAGCTGGACCCCGCCAACGTCATCAACACCGACGTGCTTGGCTGAACGGTCTCAGTCGTTGCGGGGAAACGTGACGGCTTCGATCTTGTTGCCGTCGGGGTCCTTGATGAAGGCGCCGAAATAGGTCGTCATCGTCGCCTGCCGATCGCCGGGCGCGCCGTCGTCACGGCCGCCGAGCGACAGCGCGGTCTCATGGAACGCCGTCACCGCTTCCTTCGAGGCCGCGCGCAGACAGATATGCGTGCCTGTGTCCGCCGGCATGGGCGCCATATCCGGCCGGGCATTGAGCCAGAACTCGGGATACCTCTTGCCGAAGCCGATTGTCTTCTCGCGCTCGACCAGCCGCGTCAGGCCCAGCGGCGCCAGCACCTTCTCGTAGAACCGCGCGCTCGCCGCCAGGTCGGACACGGCGACGGAAACATGGTCAATCACCGGACGCCCCCTCGGTCATCGGTGCGCGCCAATGCCGCCGGTTCGCCAGCGCATGCGGCAGCAGCAGGCAGAAGCACGCCAACACGAAAACCTTATTGATGAACCAGTTGGTCGTCCAGATCGTCCAGTCCGGGTCCGGCAGGAACAGCATGAACTTGCCGACGACGATGACGATCTCGACCACCGACACGCCGACCGCCAGCATGAAAGTGTAGGACTGGGGCCGCAGCAGCGCGTAGGCGAGCCACAGATGCGCCACCCACCAGAAATCCCAGTAGATGTACGTCCCGATCCCGACACCCTCGGCGACCGCCATCGACACCGGAAACACATACTTGATCAGCAGCGTCCAGGCGGACAGCAGGATCAGGAAGTGGGCAAGGAAGACGGTCATGCCCTCACCCTCCCACACGACTGACGTCGTGCGGGTCCCTCCGTTGAACGTATACGTTCAACCCCGCAAGCGGGAGAGGGGTTACAAACCGCTGCGGTGGCGGCCCCCTCTCCCGCTTGCGGGAGAGGGTTGGGGTGAGGGCAACGGAGATTGCTGCACATTCGGAGTTTGTTAGCCAAGCTCGCCGTTATCCCAACCGCGTCGCCGCGTCCCTTGTAAACTCCGGGATCGGCAAGCCGTAGACACAGGCGTTCAGGCAGGCCTGGTGCGTGCAGGTCAGGCACTTCGACGCGCCATCGCCCAGTGCCGCGTAATCGAAGCGCGCCAGCGTCGGATTGCCGTAGTCGACGTCATACATCCGCGTGCGCAGCACCTCGGCGATCTCGACGCCATCGGGGCAGGCCTCGGCGCAAAAACCGCAGCCATGCCGGCAATACTTCGTGTCCTGCATATAGGCGTAACGCGCCAGGATCGGCAGACCATGCGCGCGCGGGGGCGCGTCCATGGCGGCCGTCACGTATTCGTCGATCAGGCCGTTGCTGGTCATCGAGATCAGCGCCGCGTCGACCCGCGGGCTCGACAGCACCCAGCGCAGGGCGGCCTGCGCGAAGCTGCGCCCGCCGCGCTCGAATTCCCGGATGTCGTTCAGGCGCGCGCCCATCAGCGTCTTCATGGCGATGACGCCGATGTCCTTGTCTTTCGCCTTGTCCAGCGCCGCCGGCAGGTCCGGCTGCAGGGCGACGAAGTGGAAGGTATGGCGGAGCTGGTCGTAAAAGTCCGGATCCTGGCCGAAGCTGTAGGCGACGAGAACGACGTCGGCGAGATCCTGCTCGATCGTGTAGTTCAGGCAATCGGCGAGCCGGCTGCCATGGCCCGACATGCCGCGGAAGCGGATCTTGCCCTGCCGCTTGGCGCGCTCGGTAAAGGCCCACCATTCCTCGTTGCGCATGCGGTCGACGCTGTTGACCGCGTGATTGAAATAGATGTCGACATGGTCGGTCCGGAGACGGCGCAGGCTGCCTTCCAGCGCGGCCATCATCTCGGCCTGGCCGTCGCCCGCGCCGGCCTTGGTCTTGGAGCTCAACACGACCTGATCGCGCTTGCCCCGCAGGGCCGTGCCGATTGCCTCCTCGGCATTGCCCCAACGGTAGGATTCCGCCGTGTCGAAGAAGTTGACGCCGCGGTCGAACGCATGACGCACCAGATCGGGGTCGGACGAGCTCGCCGAACCGAAGGAGATCTCCGAGACCTTCAGCCCGGTTCGGCCGAGCCTCACATAGCGCTTGACCTCGGGCGGCGCCGGATGCCCGCCTGTCCGGGCCAGCACGCCGCCGCCGTAAAGGCCGGCCGCCGCGCCGGTGCC
Organism: Alphaproteobacteria bacterium; assembly: GCA_028281075.1. Lineage (GTDB taxonomy): Bacteria > Pseudomonadota > Alphaproteobacteria > JANQKO01. The sequence goes on from JANQKO010000260.1 coordinate 8,401, forward strand.
CATGCCCAGCAGCTTGCGCCGATTGATCATCTCCGCACCACCTCGCCCCGTGTCGGTGGCCCCCGAGCATTAACATAGGCCGGCCGCCACGCCGTTGCACCCCCGTCCTGGCCTTGGGGTCCGATCCGAAACGGGGCCAATGGGATCAGTTTTCCGGCGACCGGTTTCGCCCTTGGTCATTGCCGGACTCTTGCACGACGGCGCCGACGGCGACGCGCAGGCAGAGGCTATGCCAGATGGGCAAAGACCATGAACCGTTCGGCCGTCGAGCGGGTGATATGGCCCTGGCCGTGGGTGTCCTCGCCGACAAAGACATCGCCCGGCCGGATGGTATGGCGCGATCCGTCGCCGTTCTCGACTTCCATGCCGCCGGTCAGCGTCAGGACCATCTGCCGCCGCGGCGCGGTATGCCAGTCATAGACCAGGTCCGGCGGGGCTGACAGGAACTGGATGCCCGTCAGGGACAAGGCCGCCGTGGCACGCCCGCCCCACCCGGCGGGAAAATACGGCATCGCCCCTTGCCGGAAATGCGACTTGCCGTCATCGCCCGTGACGTTGCGCGTGAACCGCAACGGTTCGCGGTCGGCCACCGGACCAGCTGTCGTGGGCGCCACCGGGCCGGGTGTCGGGTCGCGGGCAATCGCCGCCAGGTGGACCGGCGCACCGTCGGCGGCGCGGCAGCGGTGGCCGCGGCCGGTCATGTCGGCCATTTCCAGCAGGTCGCCGCGCCGGAAGGTGCGGCGCTCACCCGAGCCGACCTCGATCTCCAGCCCGCCCGAGAGCACGATCAGGAAGCGCGGCCGCGGCACCGGATGCGGGTCCGTCGCGAAGTCGCCGGGCAGCCAGCGAAACTCGATCGACGTCGCCGGTATCGGCGCGGTGGACCGGAACGGCGTCGCGCCATCCCGGCTCGTGACCAGGATCTCCGTTTCGAACCGGCAGGCGCCGCCGGCGTCGGCGACCGCGCGCGTCAGCCGGAACGGCGTCCGCGCCGGCATCAGGCCGTGGCGCGCTGACCGAACAGGATCTTCTTGGCTTCCTCGGTCATGGTGCCGCCGTCGTCCCGCAGGTCGGCGCCGGCATGGCGCCCGCGCTGCACCGCCGGACGCGCCTTCAGCGTCTCGAACCAGCGCTTCAGGTTCGGGAAGTCGTCCAGGTCCTGGCCCTGGCGCTCGTAAGGCACCACCCAGCCATAGCAGGCCATGTCGGCGATCGAGTAGTCGCCGGCCAGGAATTCGCGGTCGGCCAGGCGCTTGTTCATCACGCCGTAGAGCCGATTCACCTCGTCCGTGTAGCGGCCGATGGCGTAGTCGATCTTGTCGTTGGCGTATTGCCGGAAGTGATGCGCCTGCCCCGCCATCGGCCCCAGACCACCCATCTGCCAGAACAGCCATTGCGAGACCTCGTACTTCTCGCGCGGGCTTTGCGGCCAGAACCGGCCGTGCTTCTCGGCCAGGTATTGCAGGATGGCGCCGGATTCGAAGATCGAGATCGGTTCGCCGCCGCCCATGGGATCGTGGTCGACCAGGGCCGGCATGCGGTTGTTCGGCGCGATCTTCAGGAACCCGGGCTCGAACTGTTGCCCGGCACCAATGTTGATCGGCACGATGTTGTAGGGGGCGCCCAGCTCCTCCAGCAGGATCGTCACCTTCCAGCCGTTCGGCGTCGGCCAGTAGTACACGTCGTAGTCAATCGCCATCTTCTCTCATCCCTTCCCTGGGTGCGCGGGTGTGGTGCGGCGGGCTATCTGAGACCGTTCGGGTATTTTGTACCAGACGGTCCAATCATCGCCAAAAAATAACGGCCAGCCAATGCCGGCCGTCGGTGCGTGCTGGTGATGCATATGGGACCGGCGCGGGGCAGTTCAACTTTATTGACGGCCATTCGCCTGAAGCGCCGCATAGCGGGCCGGCGTGACGCCGTAAGCGGCCTTGAACTTGCGGGTGAAGTGCGCCTGATCGGCGAAGCCGGACGCGACGGCGATGTCGGCCAGCGAACGACCGGTTCGGATCCGCCGCCGGGCCACGTCCAGACGCCGCATCAGGGAATAACGGTAGGGGCTCGTGCCGACGAGCGATTTGAACTGTCGCGCCAGGTCATAACGGGTCAGGCCGGTGATGCTCTCAAGTTCCGCCGAACGCACGACCCGTTCGGTTTCGGCGTCGAGAAAATGCCGTGCGCGTTCGACGGCGGCCGTATCGAACCGGGCATCGCATCCGCCATGCCGGCTGCCGGGATCGGCATCCATCAGGCCGTCCGCCAGTTGGAGGATCAGACTGTCGATGGCGAGCGGTTCCAGATCGTGCCGGAAGGCGGCATCGATGGCATTTGCAAGCTTCCCGTTCCGCGAAACGGCTTCCGCCGCGAACGGCAGGGCGCAGGGACGGCCCGCCAACAGGCGCGCCGCCGCGCCGATCCGGGCCGGATCGACATAGAGGATGCGGTAGCCGAAACCTTCCTCGGTCCCGGCCCGGCCGTCATGGGCCTCGTCCGGGTGCAGCACGACGACATGACCGGCCGTGCTGTTGACGACGGCGCCGCGATAGTCGAACGACTGCACGCCCGTGTCGGTGACGGCGATGGCATAGGTGTCGTGGCGGTGGGTCTCGTAGGCCCGGCCGCCGAACCAGGCCTCCAGCCGCTCGACGCCGTCGACCGGTGGCGTGCCGCGAAACCAGTCGCCGCCGCCGTCGCACGATCGTTCAAGACCCTGGCCGGCCGATCTGTTTGGCTGTTCCCGCATCGTCATCGACTATGAGAGACCGCCCCCGCCATGTCCAATCCAAGTATCGCCATGAGATATCGGCGGCGGAACGCCGATCGCGAGACCGCCGGGCGGCACCGATGACGGCCAGCCAGGCGCTCGCCTTCTATCTCTTCGCCGTCGCCGCCGCGGGCACGCCCGGCCCCAGCAACGTCATGCTGACGGCGACCGGCGCCATCGCCGGCCTGCTGCGCGGCCTGCCCTGCCTGTTCGGCGTCGTCTTCGGCATGGGCTTCATGATGTTCGCGGTGGCCGCCGGCCTCGGCGGGCTGGTGCTGGACAACCCGACCGTCCTCGGGCTGCTGAACTGGGTCGGCGCCGCCTTCCTGCTCTGGCTGGCCTGGAAGATCGCCACGTCGGACCGCGGCGGCGCGTCGGACGACACCAGGCCGGTCGGTTTCCTCGCCGCCGCCGGCTTCCAGTGGGTCAATCCGAAATCCTGGCTGGTCTGTGCCAGCGCCGTCGGCACCTATCTCAGCGCCGGCGCCGGTAGCGCTATCGACCAGGCGGTCTGGTTCGGCCTGCTGTTCATGGCCGCGGCCCTGCCGACCGGCTTCGTCTGGCTCGCCTTCGGCGCCGGCGTGCAGCGGCTGCTGACCACGGACCGCGCGCTCCGCGTCTTCAACATCGCCATGGGCGGCCTGCTGGCCGCGTCAGTACTGCTGTTCGTCACCTAGCTGTGATCTCTCAATAGGTTGCCGGCGCTATTGGTAACCGGGGCAAAAGTCCGGCCGGTTTGTCATTAATCCCGGACCATGGTCATGCCGGTCCGTGCGGCCGTGAAATGCGCCCAAGGTCTGCCCTCCGTTGTCATGCCGGCGGAGGCCGGCATCCATGGGACTAGCCACCCGTCGAACGACCACGTCTTCTGGGTCTCGGCACCGGCGACGATCTCCTGCCGCGGTCATGCCGGCAGTGCCTGCCCGGGCGCAGGCCCGGGGGCCGCCAAGCATGGGCACCCGACCGTCGGCACGGTGCTTGCCGGCAAAGCCCATGGATGCCGGCCTCCGCCGGCATGACGGCGGGGTGATTGCTTCGCACGGGAAATCAATAGGGACAGTCCCTAATAGATTAGGGAGTCTCAAGGAATCCGAATACGCCCGGACTTTCGCCCCAGTTACCGCTATTGCGAGAAGGCGTAGGCGACCAGGCTGATCGCGAAGGCGCCGGAAAGAACCGAGACCAGGCCCGGCAGGGAAAACCGCCTGGTGTTGGCATAAAGACCCATGACCAGGCCCACCAGGCTGAAGCCGGCGAACGCGATGGCGGCGTAGACCACCGGTGCCAGACCGAACCAGTCGTTCAGGCCGCCATTGTAATAGGTCACGATCAGGCCCGCGGCGGCAAGACCGGCGATCTGAAGCAGGAGGGAGGTCCAGCCGATAATAAAGGCCGGCGCCGGGCCTTTCGGCTTCGCGAACAGTTTCTTGTGCCGATTCATCCGTCTGTCCGAGCCTGCCGTTGCGGGCCTGTGCCGGCGGCGTCCTGGCGGGTGGCCGTCGGGCCGGCTCGGCCGGACCGGGCCGCATCGCGCCATACTGCGCCGACATGGTTAACGAGGGCTTAGAGCCCGGCCCGAAATGGCGCCGGCGGGATCAAATATCGGCGAGCGTTCTCCCTACTTGACCGCCGCCGGCGCTATGATCACGGTTCAGGCGGTTTGACGGTCGATCAGGGGATGGTGGCGCGCCCGTGAGCCAGCAATCGAAGACGAGCGCGCCGGACGGCGACGTCGAGGCCCTGATGCGCGAAGCCGAGGCGCTGCGGCGGGCCGGCCGCCCGGGCGAGGCCCTGGCCCGCTATGAACGCGCCGCCGCGCGGGCGCCGTCGCGACCCGATATCGTGCTGGCCGCGGCCATGACCTTCATCGAGGCCGGCGACGACGCGCAGGCCCTGCGTCTCACCCGCGCGGTCCTGGAAAAGCGGCCGGACCAGGGCGACGCGCATCTGCTGCTGGGACATCTCGAATGCCGGCGCGGCCGTTTCACGGCGGCCGAGCAGGCCTATCGCCGCGCCGGCGAGCTGGCGCCGGACCTGGTCGGCGTCTGGGCCGGGCTCGGCAGCCTGCTGGTCGACCTGAACCGGCCCGACGAAGCGGAACCGGCGTTCCGGCGCGCCATCGCGCTGGCGCCGGAGGCTGCCGGCCTGCGCAACGCGCTGGGCGAGGTGCTGGAAAGTCTCGGCCGCTTCGACGCGGCCGAAGCCGCCTTTCAGGCCGCGCTGGACCGGGCACCCGACTTCGTCGCCGCCCATGTCAATATCGGCAACGTGCGGCAGCGGACCGCGCGCTTCGCCGAGGCCGCCGTGGCCTACGGCAAGGCACTGGAGATCGATGCCGCCGCGCCGGGCGTGCACAACAATTTCGGGCTCGTGCTGCACAAGCTCGGCCGCCTGGACGAGGCCGAGGCCGCCCTGCGGCATGCCGTCGCCGACGCGCCCGACGATGCCATCGCGCACTACAATCTCGCCTGCGTGCTGTTGAAGCGGGGCGAGGCCGCAGCGGCGATCGCGGCCTGCGATGCCTGCCTCGCCTTCCAGCCCGGCAACGGCAGCGCGCTGTCGCTGCAGGCCATCGCCCATGGCCGGCTGGGCGACACCGAGGCGGCCGACCGGCTGATCGACTATGACCGGCTGACGGGGCACGTGCGCCTGTCGCCGCCGCCGGAATACCCCGATATCGCCGCCTTCAACCGGGCGCTCGGCGCCGAGGTCCGGGCGGCGCCGACGCGCTATTCCGAGGCCGGCAGCGACGTCGCCCGGCAGACCCGCGACCTGTTCGTCAAGCCGTCCCCGGCGCTCGCCGCGTTCGAGCGGCTGATCGCCGAGGCCGTCCAGCGGCACATGTCGACCCTGCTGGCCGAGGCCGAACATCCGTTCCTGGGCGCCATCCCGGCCGGCTGGCAGCTTACCGCCTGGGCCACCATCCTGCGGGAAGTGCCGGCGCCGCAGATTTCGCACCTGCATCCGACGGCCTGGCTGAGCGGCGTCTACTATGTCGACCTGCCCGATGTGGTGCGGCAGGCGGGCGACCATGGCGGCTGGATCGAGTTCGGCCGGCCGCCGCCCTTCGTGCATGCCGAACCGACGCACGCGACCACGGTCATCCGGCCCGAGGAGGGCCTGCTGCTGCTGTTCCCGTCCTACTTCTACCACCGGGTGCTGCCGTTCGTGGCCGAACGGCCGCGGATTTCCATCGCCTTCGACGTGACGCCGGCGCGATGACGGCTGGTGGGTCCGAGGGCACGGCCGCTAGCGCGTCACGATCTCCGGTCCCATCAGCAGCGTCGGCAGCCAGGTCGAGATGATTGGCACGTAGGTCACCAGGATCAGGAACACGAACATGATCCCGACCCAGGGCATGGCCGCCTTGACCACGTTGATCACGGACATGCCCGCCACCCCCGCCGTGACGAACAGGTTGAGCCCGACCGGCGGCGTGATCATGCCGATCTCCATGTTCACGACCATGATGATGCCGAGATGGATCGGATCGATGCCCAGCTCGATCGCGATCGGGAACACCAGCGGCGCCACGATCACCAGCAGCCCCGACGGCTCCATGAACTGGCCGCCGATCAGCAGGATGATATTCACGATCACCAGGAACATGATCGGCCCGAAGCCGGCCGCCAGCATCGCTTCGGTGATCGCCTGCGGAATTCGCTCCTCGGTCAGCACGTGCTTCAGGATCAGCGCGTTGGCGATGATGAACATCAGCATGATGGTCAGCTTGCCGGCCTCGAACAGCGTCTGCTTGGTGTCCGGGTGGAACCAGACCGTCAGCAGGCTTTGCGGCCGCCGCAGCAGCGACACCGGCTCGCCGTCGGCCCCGGCTTTCAACGGCCCCATGTCGCGATAGACGAAGTTGGCGATGAAAAAGGCATAGACCGCGGCCACGGCGGCGGCCTCGGTCGGCGTGAAGATGCCGCCATAGATGCCGCCCAGGATGATCACGATCAGCAGCAGGCCCCAGGCCGCGTCCCGCGCCGAGGCGATCATCTCGCCCCAGCCGGCCCAGGGCTGCGCCGGCAGGTTGCGCCAGCGCGCGGCCACGTAGATGCCGATCATCAGCATCAGGCCGGCCAGCAGGCCAGGAATCACGCCGGCCAGGAACATGCGCCCGACCGAGACGTCGGTGGCGGCGGCATAGACCACCATGACGATCGACGGCGGGATCAGAATGCCCAGCGTGCCGGCGTTGCAGATCACGCCGGCGGCGAAGCCGGTGGTATAGCCGACCTGCCGCATGCCGGCGATGACGATGGTGCCGATGGCGACGACCGTCGCCGGCGACGAGCCGGACAGCGCCGCGAACATCATGCAGGCGAACACCGATGCGATGGCGAGGCCGCCACGGAAATGCCCGACCACGGCGATGGCGAAGCGGATGATCCGGCGCGCCACGCCGCCCGTGGACATGAAGCTGGAGGCCAGGATGAAGAACGGGATCGCCAGCAGGGTGTAGTGGCCGTGAAAGGCCGAGAACAGCGTCTGCGCCACCGAGGCGAGCGAGGCCTCGGAATAGGCCAGCAGGAACAGGATGCTCGACAGGCCGAGCGCGATGGCGATCGGCACCCCGATCAGCAGCAGCGCGATGACCAGCGCGAAGAGGATGGCGACTTCCATGGCTCAGTCCTCCCGCGTCCTGGCGTGTTCGACGACCTGCTCGGCCTCGTGGCTGGCGATCAGCGAATGGCCGCGGCCGGTGAAGACGCGCCAGGTCGCCTGCAGCAGACGGTAGGTCAGCAGCGCCATGCTCAACGGCAGGATGAAATAGGGAATGAAGCGCGGCATCTTTTCGTAGCGCTCGCCCTCGTTCAGCCAGGCCGCCAGGAACTGCAGGAATTCCGGCATCGGCACGTCGTCGGTCTCCAGGAACGCGCGCTTGGTGACGAAGGGATACCAGTAGTCCCAGCTCCCGATCAGCAGCAGGACGGCGAACGCCAGGCAGCACAGCACGGCGATGATCGACAGCACGCGGCGCGCCGCCGCCGGCAGCGCCTGGGTCACGACGTCGACGCCGATATGCATCGACTTCTTCACGCCGTAGGACGCGCCCAGCAGGACCATCCAGGCGAAAATGAAGACCGTGACCTCCAGCGCCCAGAGGATGTTGGCGTTGAACACGTAGCGCGCGACGACGTTCGCGAACGTCAGCAGCGTCATCAGTCCCAGAAGCGCGGCGATCAGCGTCTCTTCGATCTCGTCGAAGACGCGACCGAACGTGCCGCCTGACGGCTCGGCCATGGCGTTCCCTCCCCGGTTGCCACAGTCATTATGGCGAACCGCGCGCCAGGTTGTCCCGGTCGCGCGATCCGCGGCGTTATCGTTGCATGATCGGGAAGACGGTTAGCTGCCCCTGTTGGCCGCCATCGCCGCCTCGATCAGCTCGGCCCCGATGTCCTTCTCGAACTTCTTCCAGACCGGCGTCAGGGCGTCGACCCAGGCCTGGCGCTGTTCGGCCGTCAGCGTGCGGACGGTGCCGCCCGACTCGATGATCTTCTGCTTGTTGGCCTCGTTGACCTCGGTCGACTTCTGGTTCCGCGTCGTCGTCACCTCGGTCAGGATGGTCGCGAACTGGTCACGGACGTCGGCCGGCAGGTCCGCCCACCATTCTGTCGAGGTCACCACCAGATAGTCGATGATGCCGTGGTTGGTCTCGGTGACGCCGTCCTGCACCTCGAAGAACTTCTTGCCGTAGATGTTGGACCAGGTGTTCTCCTGACCGTCGATGACGCCGGTCTGCAGGCCGCCATAGACCTCCTTGAACGACATCTTCTGCGGATTGGCGCCGAGCTCGTTGAACTGCGCCACCAGCACGTCGGACGGCTGCACGCGGAACTTCAGGCCGTCGGCGTCGGCCGGCTTGATCAGCGGCCGGTTGGCCGACATCTGCTTCATGCCATTATGCCAGAAGGCCAGGCCCTGCAGGCCGCGCCGCTTCATGGCGTTCTTCAGCTTCTCGCCGGCGGCCGAGTTCTGGAACCGGTCGACGGCCTGGATGTCGTTGAACAGGAACGGCAGGTCGAAAATGCGGTACTTCTTGGTGAACTTCTCGAACTTCGACAGCGACGGCGCGGCCAACTGCACGTCGCCCTGCAGCAGCGCCTCCAGCACCTTGTTGTCGTCGTAGAGGCTGGAGTTCGGGAACACTTCCATGCAGGCCTTGCCGTTCATCTCGGTGTTCACGCGCTGCTCCAGCAGCGACGCGGCGATGCCCTTGGGATGCTTGTCGGTGTTGGTGACGTGGCTGAACTTGATGACCGTTTCGCCCGGGTCGCAGTTCGCGTAGGCGGGCGCGGTGGCCAGGACCAGTGCCGCCCCGGCGACGGCAACGAGACTCTTCCGCATCGGAGATCCTCCCTTGGTGCAGAATGACGGCCGGACATAACGGCCGCGGTTGATTATGCGGTCCTGTTAAGCAAGTGACGTGCCATTCGGGGCGGCGCCGTCACGGCAAGACGCGGGACCGTCGGGATTCCAAGGGGTTTCATGCCGATTCACCCGCGGCTTCGCGGCGGCGACCGGCTCCGGAACGGGTCGGGGTTCACCCATCGCGGCCGGCGGATGTGTCGCCGTCCACCCAGGCCCGCCGCCGGTTCAGCCCTCCGCCGCCGGTACGGCCAGGCCGTGGCGCTGCATCTTGTCGTAAAGCGTCTTGCGAGAAATGCCGAGGGCCTCGTAGGTCGCCTTCAGGCTGCCGCCGTTCCGGGCCAGCATCTGCTGGATGATCAGGCGTTCGACGTCGGCGAGCTGCGCCGGCAGCGACCGCGCCGTCAATGCCGTCGGCGCCGCCGCCGCGTCGCCCGGTCCGATGTCGATGCTGAAGCCGAGCGTGAACCGCATGGCCACGTTCTGCAGCTCGCGGACGTTGCCGGGCCAGTCATGCGCCGTCAGCAGGCCCAGCGCCGCGACGCCGGGCGGCTGCGGATCGCGCTTGAAACGTGCCGCGAACTGCTGCTGAAAATGCGCGAACAGCAGCGGGATGTCGTCCCGCCGCTCCCGCAACGGCGGCACCGTCAGGGTCAGCACGTTGAGGCGGTAATAGAGGTCAGCTCTGAACGCGCCGCGGTCGGCCGCCGCCTGCAAGTCCTCCTTGGCCGCGGCGACGACGCGGATGTCGATGTCGATCTCCTCGTTCGCCCCCAGTCGCACGACCTTGCGGTCCTGCAGCACCCGCAGCAGGCGCGTCTGCAGGTCGAGCGGCATGCTCTCGATCTCATCCAGGAACAGCGTGCCGCCGCCGGCATACTCGAACCGGCCGGTCCGCGCCTTCACGGCGCCGGTGAAGGCGCCGGCCTCGTGGCCGAACAGCTCGCTCTCGATGATCGTCTCCGGCAGGGCGCCGCAATTGATCGGCACGAACCGCGCCTCGCGCCGCGGCGAGAGCTCGTGCAGGCTGCGCGCGACAAGCTCCTTGCCGGTGCCGGTCTCGCCCAGCACCAGCACGTCGGCGTCGGTCTCCGCGAAGCCGGCGATCTGCTCGCGCAGCCGGCGCATCGCCGGCGTCTGTCCGACCAGCCGCCGTTCCAGCGCCGAGCCCGCCGACAGCGTCTCCTTCAGCGTCCGGTTCTCCAGCACCAGCCGCCGCTTCTCCAGGGCGCGCCGGACCGCCTCGACCAGCCGCTCGTTGGCGAACGGCTTCTCGATGAAGTCGTAGGCGCCGTCGCGCAGGGCGCGGACCGCCATCGCGATGGCGCCATGGCCGGTGATCAGGATCACCGTCAGCTCGGGATCGCGCGTCAGCACGTCGGCCATCAGCGCCAGGCCGTCGCCCTCGCCCATCTTGACGTCGCTCACCACCACGCCCGGCCATGCCCGGCCGACCGCGTCGGGCGCGCCGGCCGCCGACGCGA
>JANQKO010000276.1 GCA_028281075.1 Alphaproteobacteria bacterium
ACCGTCGCCGAGCCGGTGTCGAGCGTGCCCGCCGCCGCCGCGTCGCCGGTGACCGAGGCCGCCGTCCTGGAACGGCCCGCCGTGGCCGCCGAGGTCGCACCGCCAACGCCGGAACCGGCCGTCGAGGCCGAGGACGAAAGCATGCGGCCGGATCTGCCGGCGACGGCGTCGTTTTCGGCGCCACCCGCCATGGCGTCGGCCTCGAGCCCGGAGACCGCGGCCGACGCCGACATCCCGGCCGTCGAGGCGCGCGCGCCGGCGCAACCGGCCTTCGACACCGCCCTGGTGCTGCCCGAGCCACCGGCGCTGCCCGCCGCGCCCGATGTCACCGCGCCCGATGTCACCGCGCCGGCGGCCGACGCCGGCGGCCCGCCCGGCATTCCGACTTCCGTGACGGCGACCGAAGGCTACGTGCCGCAGGTCTTCGGATCGGCCAATCGCAACGCCCGCGTAGTCGTCCGGGCCAGGGCCGACGCCTGGGTCCAGGTCCAGGGTGCCAACAACGAATTGCTGCTGACCCGCATCCTGCGCGCGGGCGACACCTATATGGCGCCGGACCGGGCCGATCTGACCCTGATGACCGGCAATGCCGGTGCCCTGGAGGCGATCGTCGACGGGGCGCTGGTCGGGGCGCTGGGGCCCGAGGGCCAGATCCGGCGGGATATCTCGCTCGACGCCGACAAGCTGCTCGACGCGGCCAGCGGCCGCGGCTGAACGACGGCCGCCGCGCCGGCGCGGCCGGCCTTGGTCTTCTTCGCGGAAAGCAACATGTTAGGCGGGAAATTCAGCCGCCGCCGTTAACTTTTCAGCGCAAGCGCGATCCGCATGAGCGTTCGACCCTATCGCGATATTCAGCGACGCAAATGTCGCCAGATCTTCGTCGGCGACGTGCCGGTCGGCGGCGACGCGCCGATCACCGTCCAGTCGATGACCAACACCGACACGACCGACGTCGCGGCGACCGTGGCCCAGGTGTTGGCGCTGGAGGACGCCGGCGCCGATATCGTCCGGGTTTCCTGTCCGGACGAGGCCTCCTCGCGGGCCCTGAAAGACATCGTCCGCGCGGTGAACGTGCCGATCGGGGCCGACATTCATTTCCACTACAAACGCGCCATCGAGGCGGCGGAGAGCGGGGCGGCCTGCCTGCGCATCAATCCGGGCAATATCGGCTCGGACGCGCGGGTGCGCGAGGTCGTGCGCGCGGCGAACGACCATGGCTGCTCCATGCGCATCGGCGTCAATGCCGGCAGCCTGGAGCGGGAACTGCTGGAGAAGTATGGCGAACCCTGCCCGGAGGCGCTGATCGAGAGCGCGCTGAACCACGCGCGCATCCTTGAGGACAACGACTTCTTCAACTTCAAGATCAGCGTCAAGGCGTCTGATGTGTTCCTGGCCGTCGCCGCCTACCAGGGGCTGGCCGAGGCCTGCGACTATCCGCTGCATCTCGGCATCACCGAGGCCGGCGGCCTGCGCGGCGGCACGGTCAAGTCCTCGATCGGCATGGGCATGCTGCTGTGGTCCGGCATTGGCGACACGATCCGGGTCTCGCTGTCGGCCGACCCGGTCGAGGAGATCCATGTCGGCTACGAGATGCTGAAGTCGCTGGGGCTGCGGCGGCGCGGGGTCAACATCATCTCCTGCCCGTCCTGCGCGCGGCAGGCCTTCGACGTGATCAGGACCGTCGAGATCCTGGAAGAACGGCTGGCGCATATCTCGACGCCGATCACGCTGTCGGTGCTGGGCTGCGTCGTCAACGGGCCGGGCGAGGCCCGCGAGACCGATATCGGCCTGACCGGCGGCGGCAACGGCAATCATATGGTTTATCTGAACGGCGTCACCGACCATCGCATCAACGAGGAGGTCGGCCTGGTCGATCACATCGTCGCGCTGGTCGAGGCGAAGGCGGCGGAGATCGAGGCCGAACGCGCCGCCGCCGGCGAGACGCCAGCCGTCGCCGCCGCCGAATAACCCCCGGGAGACCGACAGTGCCCCCCCTGCAGCCGGTTCGCGGCACGCATGACATCGTCGGCGAGGACGGCCGGCGCCAGGCCCATGTGGTGACGACGGCCCGCGCCATCGCCCGCCGCTATGGCTGTGCCGACATCGCGACGCCGATCTTCGAGTTCACGCCGGTCTTCGCGCGGACCATGGGCGAGGGGTCCGACGTCGTCCGCAAGGAGATGTACACGTTCACCGACCGGGGGGGCGACGAAATCACGCTGCGGCCGGAATACACCGCCGGCATTTGCCGCGCCGTGATATCCGGCGGCATGCAGCAGCACCTGCCGCTGAAATTCTTTGCCCACGGGCCGATGTTCCGCTACGAGCGGCCGCAGAAGGGCCGCCAGCGCCAGTTCCACCAGATCGACGCCGAGATCATCGGCGTCGCCGAGCCGCAGGCCGACATCGAGGTCATCGCGCTCGGCGCCGATATCCTGGCCGCGCTGGGCGTGCTGGATAAATGCAGTCTGGAACTGAACACGCTTGGCGACCCGGAAAGCCGGCTGGCCTACCGCGAGGCGCTGGTGAGCTATTTCAGCGATTTCCGCGCCAGGCTGTCCGACGACAGCCGCGACCGCCTGACGCGCAACCCGCTGCGCATCCTGGACGCCAAGGACCCCGGCGACCGCGCCATCGTCGCCGACGCGCCCCTGATGCGGGACTATCTCAACCCGCGCTCGGCGGATTTTTTCGCCACCGTCACGGCCGGGCTGGATGCCCTGGGCATCGCCTATCGCCGGAACGAGCGCCTGGTGCGGGGGCTCGACTACTATACCCATACCGCGTTCGAGTTCGTCACCGAGGCGCTGGGGGCGCAGGGCGCGGTCATCGCCGGCGGGCGCTACGACGGCCTGATCGAGACGCTGGGCGGTCCGCCGACGCCAGGGATCGGCTGGGCCGGCGGCATCGAGCGCCTGGCCATGCTGGCCGGCGATCCGGGCGAGCCGGTACGGCCGTCCGGGGTCCGGGTCACGTTGATGATGCCCTGGTACTCCTCCTC
>JANQKO010000285.1 GCA_028281075.1 Alphaproteobacteria bacterium
CCCCACGATCATCGAGACATCCGCGGCCAAGAAGGCGGCCGGCGAGCAGGTCTCGATCGGCGACGTCTGCTTCAAGCGCGACGGCGTCTTCGCCATGGAGCTGGGCGGACCGGAAGTCGGTCGTGGTTGCGGCGGCCGGGGGATCATTCACGGCTTTGAGCTGCTCGAGAAGCTCGGCTTTCATGAGTGGGATTTCGACTACGTGCTGCTGGACTTCCTGGGCGACGTGGTCTGCGGCGGCTTCGGCCTGCCGATCGCGCGCGACATGTGCCAGAAGGTGATCGTCGTCGGCTCGAACGACTTGCAGTCACTCTATGTGGCCAACAATGTCTGTTCGGCCGTCGACTATTTCCGCAATCTCGGCGGCAATGTCGGCGTTGCCGGCCTGATGATCAACAAGGACGACGGCACAGGCGAGGCGCGGGCCTTCGCCGAGGCCGTCGGCATCCCCGTCCTGGCGGCGATCCCGGCCGATGACGAGATCCGCCGGAAGAGCGCCAACTACGAGATCATCGGCAAACCCGGCGGCCGCTGGGCGCCCCTGTTCGACGAGCTGGCGGCCGAGGTGGCGACGGCGCCGCCGCTGCGCCCGGGGCCGCTGTCGCACGAGGCGCTGCTCGACCTGTTCAAGGACGACACGGTCGGCCGCGACGTCGCGCTGGAGCCGGCGAGCCAGGCCGACATGCGCGGCGGCGTCGTCCACGAAAAACCATCGCTCGAAGTGATCTATGACACGGTCTGACGACATGGCGGCGCAACGACGCGCGGCCACCACGGAGGTCGTCTACGATGCGGCGGCGGGTGCCGCCATCGACAATGACGGCCCGGCGCCGGTCGCGAACGCACCGGCCGAAGCGGACATCAACGTCGCGGCCACGCAAACGGACGGCCTGGGCTGCCATGCCGGCGCCGACGAATTGCACAAGGCCGCGGCGGCGGCCGGCAAGGGCGAGACACTGGCGCGCTATGCCGCCGACTATCCCGTCGGGCCGCACGACAAGCCGCAGAGCATGTGTCCTGCCTTCGGCTCGCTGCGCGTCGGCCTGCGCATGCGCCGGACGGCGACCGTGCTCAGCGGCTCGGCCTGCTGCGTCTACGGCCTGACCTTCACCTCGCACTTCTACGGCGCCCGGCGCGCCGTCGGCTACGTGCCGTTCAATTCCGAGACCCTGGTGACCGGAAAGCTGTTCGAGGACATTCGCGACGCGGTGCACGAGCTTGCCGATCCGGCCCACTACGACGCCATCGTGGTCACCAACCTCTGCGTGCCGACGGCATCCGGCGTGCCGCTGCAGCTCCTGCCCAAGGAGATCAATGGCGTCCGCATCATCGGCATCGACGTGCCCGGCTTCGGCGTGCCGACCCATGCCGAGGCCAAGGACGTGCTGGCCGGCGCCATGCTGAACTATGCCCGGAACGAAGCCGAGCAGGGGCCGGTACAGGCACCGCGCGCCGGTCGCAGCGAGAAACCGACGGTGACGCTGATCGGCGAGATGTTTCCCGCCGACCCGGTCGGTATCGGCATGATGCTGGAACCGCTGGGCCTCGCTGCCGGGCCGACCGTCCCGACCCGCGAGTGGCGCGAGCTCTATGCCGCGCTCGACGGTGCCGTCGTCGCCGCGATCCATCCCTTCTATACCGCGGCCATCCGCGAGTTCGAGGCGGCCGGCCGCGGCATCGTCGGCTCGGCGCCGGTCGGCCTCGACGGCACGGCGGCCTGGCTCGAAGCCATCGGCGCGGCCTGCGGCTGCAGTCGCGCGGACATCGACGCTGCCAAGATGCGTTCCCTCCCGGCTATCCAGGGCGCCTTGTCCGAGGCGCCCATTGACGGGCGCATCACGCTGTCGGGCTACGAGGGGTCCGAGCTCCTCGTGGCCCGACTCCTTGTCGAGAGCGGTGCCGACGTGCGCTACGTCGGGACCGCTTGTCCGCGCACGCCCTGGTCGGAACCCGACCGCGAGTGGCTGGCGGCAAAGGGCGTGGAGGTCGTCTATCGCGCCGCGCTGGAGCAGGACATCGCGGCGATGCAGGCCTTCGCGCCGGATCTCGCCATCGGCACGACGCCCGTCGTGCAGAAGGCAAAGGAGATGGCGATCCCGGCGCTCTATTTCACCAACCTGATCTCGGCACGACCGCTGATGGGACCGGCCGGCGCCGGCTCGCTCGCTCAGGTCGTCAACGCGGCGCTTGCCAACAAGGCGCGTTTCGACGAGATGACGGCATTCTTCGACGGCGTTGGCGACGGCCATGCCGCCGGCGTCTGGGAGGACATGCCGACCGACCGGCCGGAGTTCCGCAAGCGCTATCAGCGCCGTCTGGCCAAGGCGGCGGGCGAGAGCCGGACGGAGGTCGTAAGCTGATGCTGGTTCTCGATCACGATCGCGCCGGCGGCTATTGGGGATCGGTCTACGTCTTCACGGCGATCAAGGGCCTGCAGGTCATCATCGACGGGCCGGTGGGCTGCGAGAACCTGCCGGTGACGTCGGTGCTGCACTACACCGATGCGCTGCCGCCGCATGAGCTGCCGATCGTCGTCACGGGGCTGGCCGAGGAGGAACTGGGCCAGCACGGCACCGAGCAGGCGATGAAGCAGGCGCACAGCACGCTTGCCCCTGATATGCCGAGCGTCGTCGTGACCGGCTCGATCGCCGAGATGATCGGCGGCGGCGTCACGCCGGAAGGCACCAGCATTCAACGCTTTCTGCCGCGCACCATCGACGAGGATCAGTGGCAGAGCGCCGATCGCGCCATGTACTGGCTGTGGTCCGAATACGGGCCCAAGCGCGGCGCCGCGCCGAAGCGCAAGCCGCGTCAGCCGGACGAGAAGCCGCGAGTCAACATCGTCGGGCCGATTTACGGCTACTTCAACACCTGGTCCGACCTGGCGGAGATCCGTCGGCTGGTCGAAGGCATGGGCGCCGAGGTCAATATGACCTTCCCGCTGGGCAGCCATTTGGCCGACGTGCCGAAGTTGGCGAACGCCGATGTCAACGTCTGCATGTATCGGGAGTTTGGCCGCATGCTCTGCGAGGCGCTCGACCGTCCCTATCTGCAGGCGCCGGTCGGCCTGCACAGCACGACGCGGTTCCTGCGCAAGCTGGGCGAGCTGCTGGGTCTCGATCCAGAACCGTTTATCGAGCGCGAGAAGCACACGACGATCAAGCCGCTCTGGGATCTCTGGCGCTCGGTCACGCAGGACTTCTTCGGCACGGCGTCGTTCGCCATCGTCGCCAACGAGACCTATGCCCGCGGCGTGCGGCACTTCCTGGAGCAGGATCTCGGATTGCCCTGCACCTTCGCCTTCGCCCGGCGGCCCGGTGCCAAGCCGGACAACGAGGCCGTGCGCCAGGCGGTGCACGAGAAGACGCCGTTGATCCTGTTCGGCAGCTACAACGAGCGCATGTACCTGTCCGAGATCGGGGGGCAGGCGATCTATATCCCCGCGTCGTTCCCGGGCGCCATCGTCCGCCGGCACACGGGCACGCCGTTCATGGGCTACGCCGGCGCTACCTATCTGGTGCAGGAAGTCTGCAACGCGCTGTTCGACGCGCTGTTCAACATCCTGCCGCTCGGCACCGACCTGGACAAGGTCGACGCGACGCTCGCGCGCCTGCACGAAGAGCTGCCGTGGGACGATGACGCCAAGGCCATGCTCGACGAGCTGGTCGAGCGGTATCCGGTGCTCACGCGTATCTCGGCGGCGAAGCGGCTTCGTGACGCGGTGGAGCGCGACGCGCGCCAAGCCGGCGAGGCCCGCGTAACGGCCGCCCGGATCGCTGCCGCCCGAACGGAGGGCCAGGCCGCATGACCGCGACGGCGCTATTGCGGCCCTGGCGCCGCAAACAGATTCCGTTTCCAACCGGCGATGCCGGACGGAAAACCCATCGTGACGTTTGTCGTGACGATGGGGATTGCCGCGTCCCATCGGCGCGGCAACCAGTGCAAGAACCATGAGGAGGTGATGCATATGGCAAACGCCGAAAGACACGGTGGATCTCTCTCGGGGCTAACG
>JANQKO010000363.1 GCA_028281075.1 Alphaproteobacteria bacterium
CGCTGGGACATGCCGCCTATTTCGGCGTCGGCGCCTATGTCACCGGCATGCTGTCGGCGCATGCCGGCTGGACCGAGCCGATCAGCGGGCTGCTGCTGGGCGGGTTCGCCGCCGGCATCGCCGGGCTCGCCTCGGGCCTGGTGCTGCTGCGCTATCACGGCCTGACGCTGTTGATGCTGACATTGGCGACGGCGATCCTGCTGCAGGAATTCGCCAACGTGGCCGAGGACTGGACCGGCGGCTTCGACGGCCTGCTGGGCATGCGCTACGCGCCGTTGCTGGGCCAGTTCGAGAACGACCTCTGGGGCCATGCCTATTACTGGTACGCGCTGGCCGTCCTGGCGCTCTGCTTTCTGCTGGCGCGCCGGCTGGTGCATTCCGCCTTCGGCCGGGCACTGGTGGCGATCCGCGAGAACCGCGCCCGCATGCTGGCCGTCGGCGCGCCGGTGCGCGGGCGGCTGGTCACGGTCTACACGATCTCGGCGGCGATGGCGGGCCTCGCCGGCGCCCTGTTCGCGCAGGCGACCGTGTTCGTGACGCTGGACGTGCTCAGCTTCGCGCGCTCCGGCACGGTGCTGATCGTGCTGATCCTGGGCGGCACCGGCCGGCTCTACGGCGCCTTCGCCGGAGCGCTGGTCTACGTGATCCTGGAGGACGAGCTGGCCAAGGCCAGCCCCGAATTCTGGGAGTTCGGCATCGGCCTCGTTCTGGTCCTCGTGGTGCTGTTCTTTCGCGGCGGCCTGCTGGGCGCGGCCGACGCCGTGGCCAGGCGCCTGCGGGTCCGGCCGTCGTGACGGCGGCGCTCGAGGTCCGGGATCTCTGCCGCAGCTTCGGCGCGCTGAACGTCACGCGCGACGTCAACATGACGCTGGACACGGGCGCGCGGCACGCGCTGATCGGGCCCAACGGCGCCGGCAAGACGACGCTGATCAATCTGATCACCGGCGTCCTGCCGCCGGATTCCGGCGCGGTGTTCGTCGGCGGCCGGGACATCACGCGGCTGGATCAGGCGGCGCGGGTGAAGACCGGCCTTTGCCGCACGTTCCAGATCAACCAGCTTTTCCGCGCGCTGACCGTGCTGGAGAATGTCGCCCTGTCGATCGCCGAACGGCGGGGGCGCGGGTCGGCGCTGTTCCGCCCGTTCTCGCGCAACACGGATGTCGTCGACGAGGCGATGGCCCTGCTGGCGCGCCTGGGGCTGGCGGAGGACGCGCTGACGCCGGTGGCGGCGCTGGCCTATGGCGGCCAGCGCCTGGTCGAGATCGCCATCACGCTGGGCCAGCGGCCGACCGTGCTGCTGCTGGACGAACCGGCCGCCGGCGTGCCATCGGCCGAAAGCCACCTGCTGCTGGACCTGCTGGAGACGCTGCCCGACGATATCGCCATCCTGATCATCGAGCACGACATGGACGTGGTGTTCCGCTTCGCCGAGCGCGTGACCGTGCTGGTCGACGGCGCCGTGCTGGTCGAGGACACGCCGGCCAACATCGCCGAGAACGCCGACGTGCGCGCGGTCTATCTGGGCGAGCGGCGCGATGGCTGAGCCGCTGCTGGCATTGGAGAACGTGCGCGCCGGATACGGCGAGACCGTGGTGCTGGAAGCGGTGACGCTGCGGCTGGCGGCCGGCGAGAGCGTCAGCCTGATCGGCCGCAACGGCGTCGGCAAGTCGTCGCTGCTGGCGACGATCATGGGCCTGACGACGCTGCACGGCGGCGTGATCGGCCTCGCCGGCGCGGATATCGGCAACGCCCCGACGCACCGGCGCAGCGCCGCCGGACTGGGCTATGTGCCGCAGGAGCGCGAGGTGTTTCCCTCGCTGACCGTGCAGGAGAATCTGGACGTGGCGCGCCGGCCCGGCGCCTGGACGCGGGCACGGGTGTTCGAGCTGTTCCCGCAGCTCGCCGCCCGGCGCGGCCATCGCGGCAGCCAGCTTTCGGGCGGCGAGCAGCAGATGCTGGCGATCGGCCGGGCGCTGGTCGGCAATCCGCGCCTGCTGCTGATGGACGAGCCGTCGGAAGGCCTGGCACCGGTGATCGTCGACGAACTGGAGCGGGCGGCGGCGGCGCTGAAACGGGAGTCCGGCATGGCCATCATCCTGGTCGAGCAGCATATCCGCTTCGCGCTCGATTTCGCCGACCGCTGCATCGTCATGAACCGCGGCCGCGTCGCCTTCGACGGCGCCGGCGCGGCGCTGCGGGACGACGACGCGTTGCGGGGGTATATGGGGTTGACGGCCCGAGGCCGATGACCCGGACCCGATAGCGCCCCCTATAAGCGCGCCGTCAGGCTCACATCGGCACCTTGGGCGGGTGGGCGCGGATGACGTCTTCGTTGAGATCGGCGCCCCAGCCCGGGCCGGGCGGCAGCAGCAGGTCGCCGCCCTCGATCTCGGGCACGTAGGTCAGGATCTCGTCCTTCCAGGACACGTCGTCGATGTCGATCTCCATGATGCGCAGGTTGGGCACGGCCGCGCAGAGATGCGCGCCCATCAGCGTCGAGAGATGGCCGTAGAAGTTGTGCGGCGCGACGTTGACCTCGAAGGCTTCCGCCATGCCGGCGATCTTCAGCGCCTGCCAGATGCCGTTCCAGGGCACGTCGATGATCGCCACGTCCATGGAGCGGTGCTCGAAATAGGGCCGGTAGCCGCGCAGGCCGTAGAGCGACTCGCACGACGCGACCGGCGTCCGCACGGCATCGCGGATCTGCCGCAGCGCCACCGGGTCGTAGAGGTCGAGCTCGAACCAGGCAAGGCCGAGATCGTCGAGCCCGCGCATCACCCGCAGATAGCCCTCCGGCTTGAAATTGAAATTGAGGTCGAGGTGGATGCCGATATCGGGCCCGACGCCGTCACGAAAGGCTTCGAGCTGGGCGCGCAGGCCCGCGACCAAGCCGGCGTCCCAGTTCAGCTCGGGCCAGCCGGGGCCGGCGGTGAAGCCCGGCAGGTGCAGGCCGGGGTCCCGGTCGAACAGGAAGATGTTGGTCTTCAGCGCCTTGAAGCCGCGCTCGCGCACCTCGCGGCCGAGCGCGACGACGTCGTCAAGGTCGCGCAACGGCGGGCGGTTCATCGTCGCCGCGTTGGCTTCCGACATACGGTAGGAGCCGCAATGCGACCAGTAGAGCGGGATGCGGTCGCGCATGGCGCCGCCGAGGAGCTGATAGACCGGCACGCCCAGCGCCTTGCCCTTGAGATCGAGCAGCGCGTTCTCGATCGCCGCCACGGCCTGCTGGGTCATGCCGCCGGGCGCGGCGCGGGTCAGCGCGTAGAGCCGCTGGCTCAATTTCTCGTGATTGCCGGCCTCGGCCCCCACCAGCCCCGCCGCCAGCCGCGCGATGACGCCAGACAGGCCGGGACTGCCGTAGCACTCGTTGTATTCGGCGAGGCCGGTCAGGCCCTCATCCGTCAACAGCTTCAAAAACGAGAACACCCGCCAGCCGGCGTCGCAATGCAGGATCTCGTGTCCGGTGATCTTCATCCGCCCCGCCTCCCTCTCGTTCCCGCGTTCCCGGTCGACGATCGCGCGGCTATGCAAATTCTAACAGGCGTTATTCGTTCTTGTTCAATTCCGCACCCCTGGAACGTTTCTAAATGCCGATTTGTCAACGGGTACAACCCCCAACGCCGTTCTGGCGTTACAAATCGGGAGAATTCCAATGGGTTTGGGTCTTTTCAATTTTTTTCACGTCGGGGCGAAGGCATCATCGAGCACGCTGCTGGCGCGGCTGCGCGGCACCACCGTGATCCCCGACAACGACGATCAGGCGCGGGTCAGCGACTTTGACGGCCAGCGTTTCATCGTCGGCCGCGGCGATGCCTCCGACGTGGATGGCGCACCGGTTCTGACCATCGACGACGACCGGGTCTCGCTGCGCAACGGCGGCCGGCTGGCGACCGACGGCGAGACCGCGACCGTGCAGGTCGACGGCGACCGGGCCAGCATCGTCAACCGGCGCGGCGCCAGCATCGAGGCAGCGGAAACCGCGATCGAGATCAACGGCGACCGGGCCCATGTCTCGAACCAGCGTGGCGGCCTGATCGACGGCGGCCAGAACGGCATCACGGTCAACGGTGAAGATGCTGAGATCAGCAATGCCGGCGTGATCGTCGGCGGCTTCAACGGCGTCAACTTCGCCTTCGAGGGCGAGACCGACAGCTTCCTGTTCAACCGGGGCACGATCCTGTCGGACAGCCGCGCCGTGAACATCGACGGCGACGGCGTGCGCGTCGTCAACCGCGGCGACATCCTCGGCACCGGCGACCAGCGCAACGGCACGATCTATGCCGACGGGTCCGCCGACAATTACGAGATCGAGAACGACGGCCGGGTCGACGCCGGCAACGGCAACCAGGGCGCGGGCATCTCGCTGCAGCTCGGGGAGAACGTCGACGCCAAGGTGAACAACGACGGCGTTATCCAGGGCCGCGGCCAGGCGGCGGCCAGCAGCAGCCTCGCCGGCGACGGCATCCGGCTGTTTTCCGGCGTCGAGGGCAGTTCGACCTTCACCGGTCAAATCCGCAATCGCGGCAGCATCGATTCCGAGAGCGACCAGGGCACCACGGCCGGCCTGCGCGTCGCCGAGGGCGTGAACTTCCAGGGCCGGCTGGTCAACGAGCGCCGGGGCGTGATCTCGGGCGACCAGAACGGCGTCTATTTCGGCAACGGCGACCACGAGGACGGGCTGTTCGTCAATCGCGGCCGCGTCAGCTCGGACAGCCGGGCGGTCAACCTGGACGGCGACGGCCTGACCTTCGTCAACCACGGCCTGGTCCTGGGCACCGGCAATCAGCGCAACGGCACCGTCTATCTGGACGGCACGGCCGACGACACCACGGTGCGCACCTACGGCGACATCGACGCGGGCGCGGGCAACCTGGGCGACGGCATCGCCGTGCAGGTCGGCGCGTCGGCCGAGGATGCGCTGAACGAGAACATCGTCATCCGCAACAGCGGCGAGATCCAGGGCCGCGGCCAGGCCGCGTTCGAGGCCGGCGCCCGGGTGGCGGCGAACGGCTCCAGCGGCGTGCGCTTCTTCAACGGGTCCGGCGAGCCGCAGGCGACGGTGACCGGCAGCGTCACCAATTCGGGCACCATCACGGCCGAGGTCGATGTCGGCTTCCTGGGCGGCCTGGTGGTCGAGGACGGCGTCGGCTTCGACGGCACCATCACCAACGACCGCCGCGGCATCATTTCCGGGCCGCGCAACGGCCTCTATGTCGGCGACGCCGAGCACGACCTGACCGTCAACAACCACGGCCGCATCGAATCCGGCAGCCGGGCCGTCAATCTCGACGGCGACAACGTCACCTTCAACAATCATGGCGACGTGACCGGCACCGGCAACCAGCGCAACGGCACGCTCTATGTCGACGGCACCGCCGACAACGTGACGATCACCAACGGCCGGCGCGGCGACATCGATGCCGGCCGGGGCAACCTGGGCGACGGCATCGCCGTGCAGGTCGGTGCGTCGGCCGAGGACGCGCTGAACGAGAACATCGTCATCCACAACAGCGGCGAGATCCAGGGCCGCGGCCAGGCCGCGTTCGAGGCCGGTGCCCGGACGGCGGCGAACGGCTCCAGCGGCGTGCGCTGATACCCGTGGGGCGAG
>JANQKO010000296.1 GCA_028281075.1 Alphaproteobacteria bacterium
GCGCGGTCGCGCAGCCGTTCGGCGTCACGCCCGGCCGGTCCGGCGCCGGGCGGCCGGGCGTCACCGCCTTCGTCGCCGCCATAGAGCCGTTCGATCGCGGCGTCGATCTCGCCGGGAATGGCGACGCAGGCGGTCACCGGCTTGCCGGTCATGACCTCGATCGCCCGCATCGCCTCGCGGTTCAGCGGATCGGCCATGGCGACGACGACGCCGTCGTCCTTCTCCGCCAGCGGCAGCAGCCGTTCGCGCCGCAGGAAGCGCTTGCTGGTCCGGCCGGCCAGCACCGGCGCCGTCGGGAACGAGGCGGCGGCGACCAGGTCCAGTCCCAGAACCCGGCTCAGGTCCGCCGCGACGTCCTGCTCGGACGCCAGGCCCAGGCTGGTCAGCACCGCGCCGAAGGACAGGCCATGGTGCGGTGATCGCCGCGCGCGCTCGAAGCCGGCCGGCGTCAGGACGCCACGGTCGATCAGGCGTCGGCCCAGCGCCGTCGCGACGTCATCGTCGTCGTCGACCGCCCCCGGCGCCCGCTGGCTCATTTTCCGGTCCCGTTCAGCATGCGCGCATGGTGCCAGATGGGCATCGGTGGCGCAGCATCGTTGTTGAGCCGCCATCGTGATATAAATGCTGCTATCCGTGATCCCGGGGAGGCGGCATGACGCTCGACGGCACGGCGCGCGACACCGGCGCCACTGACGACCGGGACCAGGGCGATCGGGACCTGGACGATCGGCGCCTGGCGGACGGCTTCGACCTGCGCCGGCTGGACCGGGCGTTCCTGGACGATCCCTATCCCACCTACCACGCGCTGCGCCGCCACGATCCGGTGCACCGGCTGGCGGACGGCTCGTATTTCCTGACCCGCTACGACGACGTCGTCGCGATCTACCGCGATCCCGACCTGTTCAGCTCGGACAAGACGGTCGATTTCAAGCCCAATCTCGGCGACAGCCCGCTCTACGAGCACCACACGACCAGCCTGGTGTTCAACGACCCGCCCTACCATACGCGCGTGCGCCGGCTGCTGGCGCCGGCCTTCACGCCACGGGCCTTGCGGGCCCTGCAGGCACGCGTCGAGGCCCAGGTCGACGCGCTGCTGGACCGGGCCGCGAACCAGGGCCGCATGGACCTGATCGCCGATCTCGCCTCGGCCCTGCCGGTGCAGTTGATCGGCGACATGCTGGGCGTGCCGCGGGACGAGCGCGGGCCCCTGCGCGGCTGGTCGCTCGCCATCCTGGGCGCGCTCGAGCCGGTGCTGAGCCGCGCGCAGTTCGACGCCGGCTGCCGGGCGGTCGCCGAGTTCAAGGACTATCTGCGCGGGCTGATCGCCGACCGCAGGCGGCATCCCGGCCGGCACGACGACAGCGAGATCCTGAGCAAGCTGATCGCCGCCGAGGACGGCGGCGAGACGCTGAGCGAGCTGGAGTTGCTGCACAACTGCATCTTCCTGCTGAACGCCGGGCACGAGACCACGACCAACCTGATCGGCAACGGCGTCGAGGCCCTGTTCCGCTTTCCCGGCGAGATGGCCCGCCTGCGCGCCGCGCCCGACCTGATCAAGTCGGCGGTCGAGGAGTTCCTGCGCTTCGAGAGCTCGAACCAGCTCGGCAACCGGCGCCTGACCCGGGATGCCGAGGTTGGCGGCGTCGCCATGGCCGCCGGCACCTATATCCACGTCTGCATCGGCGCCGCGAACCGTGATCCGGCGCAATTCCCCGATCCCGACCGGCTCGACATCACCCGCAGCCCGAACCGGCATCTCGCCTTCGGCTCGGGCATCCATGCCTGCGCCGGCATGTCGCTCGCCCGCATGGAAGGCCAGGTCGCCATCGGCAAGCTGCTGCGGCGCTTTCCGGACCTGCGGCCCGACGGCGCCGCCGTCCGCGGCGGCCGGGCCCGCTTTCGCGGTTTCCTGTCGCTGCCCGTCGCGCTCTAATTGTCTGTTAAAGAGTGGCCTTGCCGGCCCGCTCCCCCACCCGGCCACCCATAGGATACTGTCGTTGGGTGGCCGGGTGGGGGAGCGGTCCGGCAAGGCCACGAAAATGGGCCAACAGGCCCATTTTCAAACGATCACCAATAGGCTTTCCGAGCGAGGGGGCGATATGAACAGCGACGAGTTTCGCCGCCACGGTCACGCCTTCGTGGACTGGATGGCGGATTACCTCGACAACGTCGAACAATATCCGGTGAAGGCGCAGGTGGCGCCGGGCGAGATCGCGGCGCAACTGCCGGCGGGGCCGCCCGAGCGACCCGAGGACATGGCCGAGATCTTCGGCGATTTCGAGCGCATCATCGTGCCCGGCCTGACGCACTGGCAGCATCCGAGCTTCTTCGCCTATTTCCCGGCCAACAACAGCCGGCCGTCGGTGCTGGCCGAGATGCTGACGGCGGCGCTCGGCACGCAGGGCATGATCTGGGAGACCTCGCCCGCCGCGACCGAGCTGGAGACGCGGGTGATGGACTGGCTGCGCCAGATCCTCGGGCTCGGCGACGGCTGGACCGGGGTCATCCAGGACACGGCCTCCACCGCGATCCTCTGCGCCATCCTGACCGCGCGCGAGCGGGCCACCAACTACGGCATCAACGAACGCGGCTTTCGGGCCGAGGACCGGCTGACCGCCTATTGCTCGGGCGAGACCCATTCGGCGACCGAGAAGAACGCCAAGATCGCCGGCTTCGGCCGCGAGAACGTGCGCCAGATCGCCGTCGACGACGGCTTCGCCATCATTCCCGCCGAGCTGGAGACGGCCATCAAGGCCGACAAGGCGGCCGGCCGCCGGCCGGCGATCGTCGTCGCCAGCCTGGGCACGACCGGCGCCGGCGGCTTCGATCCGCTGCGGCCGATCGGCGAGATCTGCCGGCGGCACGATGTCTGGCTGCATGTCGACGCCGCCTGGGCCGGCAGCGCGCTGGTCCTGCCCGAGCAGCGCTGGATGATCGACGGCATCGAGCATGTCGACAGCTTCGTCTTCAACCCGCACAAATGGCTGTTCACCAATTTCGACTGCTCGGCCTATTTCGTGCGCGATCCGGACGCGCTGATCCGCACCTTCTCGATCCTGCCGGAATTCCTGAAGCATGCCGAGCACGGCCGCGCCATCGACTACCGCGACTGGCACGTGCAGCTCGGCCGCCGCTTCCGGGCCTTGAAGCTCTGGTTCGTGCTGCGCAGCTTCGGCGTTTCGGGCCTGCGCGCACGGGTGGCCGCGCACATCGCGCTGGCACGGGAACTGGCCGGGCAGATGGCCGCCGAGCCCGATTTCGAGATCCTGGCCCCGGCCCGGCTGGCGTTGTTCTGCTTCCGCTACCACCCGGCGGACGTCGACGACGAGGTCGAGATCGAGCGCCTGAACAAGCGGCTCCTGCGGGCGCTGAACGAGTCCGGCGCCCTCTATCTGACCCAGGCCATCGTCGCCGGCCGATACGCCATCCGCTTCTCCATCGGCCAGACCGAAACCCAGCACCGCCACGTGCAGGCCGCCTGGGACCGGATTCGCGATACGGCACGGTCGGGAAGCAAACGGGAAGCCTCCGAAGAAGCCTGAATGCCGTAGCCCTCACACACGCATCACCGTCAGTAAAGGGTATCAGAAGTTCCTTCATAGCGGCGGCCGGATACGGCATGCTGGCGGCGGTCAACAATCGGTTCAACAATCCAACGAGTGGGAGGTCGTCTGTATGCGCGGCTGGCTGGAAACCTATCGCGGCGTCGTCAACGCCTGGGAATGCGACGTCGTCGATCACTTCACCGTCGCCTACTATTACGACCGCTTCAGCGACGCGACGCTCAACATGCTGGCCGGCGTCGGCCTGGGCCAGGACTACATGGCCGACACCCGCCAGGCGCTGGCCACCGTCGACTGCCACACCCGCTATCTGGCCGAGCTGCGCGCCGGCGACACCCTGCATATCGAGAGCGGCGTGATCGGCGCCGACGACAAGGGCCTGCGGCTGGGCCACAAGGTGTTCAACTCGGCCAGCGGCGAGGTCGCGGCGACGCTGGAGCAGCGGCTGCTACACTTCCACCTCGACGATCGCAAGGCGCTGCCGTTTCCGGCCGCGCGGCAGGAACAGGCGCTCGCCGGCCGCGTCGACTGGGACGGCGAGCCGCGCGAGGAACGCCCGGCGCCGGCCGACGACAGCGCCTTCATCGACACCGTGCGCGACACGGTAAAGCCCTGGGAGATCGACGTGCTGGGCCATATGGGCTTTCAGTTCTACGTCCACCGCTTCTCGGCCGCGACGCCGCAAGCGGTCGGCGCCTTCGGCATGACGCCGGCCTATATGCGCGAGAACCGCATCGGCTTCTCGACCTTCGAGTTCCAGCTCCGATTCCTGCGCGAGCTCGGGGCCGGCGACCGGGTGCATGTGCGCTCGGCCGTCATGCATGTCGGCGGCTCGTCGATGCGGGTGCTGAACCGCATGTACAACGCCGGCACCGGGGAACTGGCGGCCGAGCTCAGCCAGTTCGGCGTGCATCTCGACATGGCGGCGCGCCGGCCGAAGCCGCTGCCGGACGAGATCCGCGCGCGCGGCCAGGCGATGATGGCGGCGACGGCATGAGCGGCGGTTCCGGCGATCCCCTGCCCACCATCCCGGAAGCCGAGGCGACCGGCGAGACCGCGGCGCTCTACGACGATATCCGGGCGACGCTGGGCGTGCCGGTCGTCAACCTGGTCTGGCGGCATCTCGCTACCTTCCCCGGCGCGCTCACCTGGTGCTGGGCGGCGCTGAAACCGGTCTACGAGTCGGGCGCCGTGTCGGTGGCCGCCGACGGCCTGAAGGATAGCCTCGACCTGCCGGCGGTCCCGCCGGTCCCGACCGCGGCCCTGCGCGCGGCGGGCGTCGACGCCGACGGCGCGGCGCGAATCCGCACCGTGCTGGCGAGCTACAACCGCAGCAACGCCATGAACCTGATCGCGCTGACGGCGCTGGTCATGGCGTTGAAGGACGAACCGGCCATGGGCCCATCGCCGACCGCACAACCGGCCGACGACGGCATCGCCGGCAGCCTGCCGCCGCTGATGTCGCTCACCGACATGCCGGAACACGTCGCGGCCCTGATCGAGGACCTGAACCGCCTCGGCGACCGCGAGGATGGCCGTGTCATGGCGACGATGTACCGCCACCTCGCCCACTGGCCCGGCTTCCTGGCCATGCTCTGGGCCCTGCTGACGCCGATGGCCGCCAGCGGCCGCCTGGAACTTGCCATCGACGGCACGTTCGACGCCGCCCGCCAGCGCGCCGCCTGGATGCTGGCCGGCATCGGCCGGCCCGACGCCGGCCTCGACCCGGACGTCCGCGCGCAGGTTCAAGCGACGCTCACCCGCTTCACCGACAACCTGATCGGCAAGATGGTCCCCATCGGCCTGATGCTCGACCGCGCGATGTCAGACGGCGAGTGACGATAACGATGGATTCCAACACCTGATCGCCATGCTTCGAGACGCCGGCTGCGCCGGCTCCTCAGAGCGTGTGAATGAATTACTCACGACCCAAAAAAACCCGTCATGCTGGCGCAGGCCAGCATCCAGCGGCATCGCAACCTGTTGAAAAACAACAAACGTGGATCCTGGCCTTC
>JANQKO010000308.1 GCA_028281075.1 Alphaproteobacteria bacterium
CTTTCGCGATGTTGTTGATCAGCTCCTGGATGATCACGGTCTTGCCGACGCCGGCGCCGCCGAACAGGCCAACCTTGCCGCCCTTGGAATAGGGCGCCAGCAGGTCGACGACCTTGATGCCGGTGACGAGGATGTCGGTTTCCGTCGATTGGTCAATGAATTCGGGCGCCGGCTGGTGGATCGGCCGGGTCTCCTGGGTCGCGACCGCCCCGCGCTCGTCGATCGGCTCGCCGACGACGTTGATGATGCGGCCCAACGTGCCCGCGCCGACCGGTACGGCGATCGGCTGTCCGGTGTCCTCGACCTCCTGGCCGCGCACCAGGCCTTCGGTCGTGTCCATGGCGATCGTGCGCACGGTGCTCTCGCCCAGGTGCTGTGCCACTTCCAGAACCAGCGTCCGGTCGCCGTTCTTGGTCTGCAGCGCCGACAGGATCGCCGGCAGCTCGCCGTCGAAGGTCACGTCGACGACGGCGCCGATAACCTGGGATACCCGTCCTACGTTGTTGGTGGCCATGATTTGTCAGCTCCCGTACGTCGAAAGGCCGATGACGGCCTTTCCTAGTTCTTACAGCGCTTCGGCGCCGGATACGATTTCGATGAGTTCCTTGGTGATCGCCGCCTGGCGCGTGCGGTTGTAGTTCAGCGTCAGCTGTTCGATCATGTCGCCGGCATTGCGCGTGGCGTTGTCCATCGCGGTCATCCGGGCCGCCTGTTCGGCCGCGGCGCTTTCCTGTAGCGCCTTGAAGATTTGGATCGACATATTGCGCGGCACCAGATCGACCAGAAGCTCGTCTTCTTCCGGCTCGAATTCATAGACCGCGCCCTGCAGGTCGGGCGCGCTGTCGTCCTCGCCTTCGTTCTCGTCGTCCGCTTCCGGCAGGCCCAGCGGAATAAGCTGCAGCGGCGTGACCTTCTGGCTGATGACGGAGACAAAGGCGTTGTAGTAGATCTGACAGACGTCGAAATCACCGGCTTCGAACATCTCGGTCAGCTTCTCCGCCACGGTGGCGGCCTGGGCGAAGCCGATATTCCGCACCTCGCGGAAGCTGATGTAATCGACGATCAGATCGTTATAGTCGCCGCGCAGACTATCGTAGCCCTTCTTGCCAACACACAGCACCTTCACGGTCTTGCCGGCCTCGCGCAATTCGACGATGCGCCGTCGGACGGCGCGCGCCGTCGCCGAGTTGAAGGCGCCGCAAAGACCGCGTTCGGCCGTGAACAGCACCAGCAGATGCGCGTCATCCTTGCCATTGCCGACCATCAGGGGCGACGCCATGTCCAGGTTCGGCAGGTTCGCGGCGACCGACGTCATCATCCGCGCCATGCGCTCGGCATAGGGTCGCGACTGTTCCGCGGCTTCCTGCGCCCGGCGCAGCTTGGCGGCCGCGACCATCTGCATGGCCCGCGTGATCTTCTGCGTCGACTTGACGCTGTTGATCCGGATCCGAAGGTCTTTAAGGCTCGGCATGCGGCTTCTACGTCCTCAATCCCGTCGACCGACGCACCGATCAGGCAAACTTCTTGACGAATTCGTCAAGCACGCCCGTCAGCTTACCTTCCGTCTCCTCGCTCAAAACCTGCTCGGTGCGAATGGTTTCCATGATATCGGCATGCGCGTTGTGCATTTCGCTCATGAACTCGGATTCGAAGCGGCCGACATCGCCAACCGCGAGGTTGTCCAGATAGCCGCGCACGCCGGCAAAGATCGAAACCACCTGCTCCTCGACCGCCATGGGCTGGTACTGGTTCTGCTTCAGCAGTTCGGTCAGGCGGGCGCCGCGGTTCAACAGGCGCTGGGTCGAGGCGTCGAGATCGGAGCCGAACTGCGCGAACGCCTCCATCTCGCGATACTGCGCCAGCTCCAGCTTGATGGTGCCGGCGACCTGCTTCATGGCCTTGACCTGCGCGGCCGAGCCGACCCGGCTGACCGACAGGCCGACGTTAATGGCCGGACGAATCCCGCGGTAGAACAGCTCGGTCTCGAGGAAGATCTGGCCGTCGGTAATCGAGATCACGTTGGTCGGGATATAGGCCGACACGTCACTGGCCTGGGTTTCGATCACCGGCAGCGCGGTCAGCGAACCGGCGCCGTGGTCGTCATTCATCTTCGCCGCGCGCTCGAGCAGCCGCGAGTGCAGGTAGAAGACGTCACCCGGAAACGCCTCGCGCCCCGGCGGCCGGCGCAGCAACAGCGACATCTGCCGGTAGGCGATGGCTTGCTTCGACAGATCGTCGTAGAAGATCACCGCGTGCATGCCGTTGTCGCGGAAGTATTCGCCCATGGCGCAACCCGTATAGGGCGCCAGGAACTGCAGCGGCGCCGGGTCGGAGGCCGTGGCGGCAACAACGATCGAGTATTCCAGCGCGCCGTTGTCCTGCAATGACTTCACGAGCTGCGCCACCGACGAGCGCTTCTGTCCGACCGCGACATAGATGCAATAGAGCTTCTTGGTCTCGTCGTCGCCCTGATGCGCCTGCTTCTGGTTGATGATCGTGTCCATGATGACGGCGGTCTTGCCGGTCTGGCGATCGCCGATGACCAGCTCACGCTGACCGCGGCCGATCGGGACCAGGGCGTCCAGCGCCTTCAGGCCGGTCTGCACCGGCTCGTGCACGGACTTGCGCGGAATGATGCCGGGCGCCTTGACCTCGACCAGGCTGCGCTCGGTCGCCTCGATCGGGCCCTTGCCGTCGATCGGGTTGCCGAGGCCGTCGACGACCCGGCCCAGCAGGCCCTTGCCGACCGGCACGTCGACGATGTCGCCGGTCCGCTTGACGGTGTCGCCTTCCTTGATCTCGCGGTCGTCGCCGAAAATCACCACGCCGACATTGTCGCTTTCCAGGTTCAGCGCCATGCCCTTGATCGAGCCCGGAAACTCGACCATCTCACCGGCCTGCACGTTGTCCAGCCCATAGACGCGGGCGATGCCGTCACCGACGGACAGGACCTGGCCGACCTCCGAGACCTCGGCTTCGTCGCCGAAACCGGCGATCTGGTTTTTCAGAATGGCGGAAATCTCGGCGGCGCGGAGGTCCATCAACCAACCCCTTTCATCGCGAATTTAAGGTTTTGCAGCTTCGTGCGCAGGGACGAGTCGACCATGCGCGAGCCGACCTGGACGATCAGGCCGCCCAGGATATCGTTGTCGACGTTCGTTTCGAGGGTGACGTCGGTCTTCATCGCCGCCGACAGCTCGGCCTTGATGGCCGCGACCTGGGCGTCGTTCAGCGCGTGCGCCGAGGTGACGCGGGCCATGACTTCGCCGCGATGCCGGGCCAGCAGGCGCCGGAAGGCGATGGTCATGTCATGCAGCGCGAACAGGCGGCGGTTCCGCGCCACCAGGCCGACGAACTTGCGCGTCAGGTCCTGCGCGCCGGCCTGCGTCAGCAGTTCGACCATCGCCTTGCCCTGGTCCTCGCGGCTGATCACCGGGCTGCGCACCAGGCGGGCGAGATCGGCCGACTCGTCCATCATGCGGGCGATCGCGGCCAGATCACCGGCCACGTCGTCGAGAACATTCCCCTCCAACGCCAGATCGAACAGCGCGTTGGCATAACGGCCGGCGATATCGGATACGACGCTTACTTCGGCAGACACGTGGGATCAGTCCTGGC
>JANQKO010000316.1 GCA_028281075.1 Alphaproteobacteria bacterium
ACACCATATCGGTGACGGCGACCCGGAACCCGATCAAGGCGTTCGAGTATCCGGGCATGGTGACGGTGACCGGCCGCGAGGCGATCCGCACGCTGCAGCCGTCGTCGGCCGACGACATCCTGCGCTTCGTCCCCGGCGTCGAGTTCAGCGGCGGCCCGCGGCGCACCGGCGAGACCCCGACCGTGCGCGGCTTCGATGGTCCCGACGTGGTGATCCTGATCGATGGCGCCCGGCAGAACTTCGGCTCGGCCCATGACGGCCGCTTCTTCGTCGATCCCAGCCTGCTGAAGCAGGTCGAGGTGCTGCGCGGCCCGGCCTCGGCGCTCTACGGCAGCGGCGGCACCGGCGGCGTGATCGAATTCCGCACCATCGACGCATCGGACTTCCTGGCGCCGGGCGAGACCGCCGGCCTGTCGCTGTCGGGCGGCTATCAGACCGTGAACCGCGAGCGTGTCGGCACCGTGACCGGCTATGGCACGCCGATCGACGGCCTGGACCTGGTCGGCAGTGTTACCAAACGCGACTCCGGCTCCATCGAGCTGGGCGACGACACCAAACTGACCAATACGGACGACGACATCATTTCCGGCCTCGCGAAAGCCAGCTATCGCTTTGGCGGCTTCCATCGTGTCGAGGGCTCGTTCCTGCGCTTCGACAACGACGCCGAGGAACCGAACAACGGGCAGGGCCTGGGCAGTGGCGGCGCGGTCGAGAAGGACATCGGCAACGATACCTTCCGCGCCGCCTACAGCTACAAGAACCCGAACAACAACCTCGTCGACCTTGACGTCGTCACCTATTACACGGATTTCCAGGTCGACGAATTGCGGCTTGACGATGTCGGGGTCGGTCCGGCCGGGGAACTGCTGAAGCGCGACGTCGATACGATCGGCTTCCGTCTCGACAACCGGTCGCGGTTCATGCTGACCGACGGCATCGGCACCACCTTCACCTATGGCGGCGAGGTCTATCTCGACGATCAGGACGGCGCCGCCGCCGCCGGCGAGCGCGACGGCGTGCCGGATGCCGACGCCGACACCTATGGCCTGTTCGCCCAGGCCGAGATCGCCATCACCCGGCCCCTGGGCGTGCTGCCGGGCGATCTGCTGCTGATCCCCGGCATTCGCTACGACAATTACGAACTGACCAGCGACATCGCCGACGACAGCAGCGAGGAGGAAATCTCGCCGCGGTTTGGCATCAGCTACCTGCCGACCGACTATCTGCTGCTGTTCGCCAATTACGCCGAGGCCTTCCGGGCGCCGACGTTCGACGAGCTGTTCCTGACCGGCACGCACTTCCAGATCCCGATCACGGGCTTCCCCACGATCGTCAACCGCTTCGTGCCCAATGCCGATCTCGATCCGCAGAAGACACGCACGGTGGAAGTCGGCGCCGGTCTGACCTTCGACAACGTGGCGCGCGCCGGCGACCAGCTACAGATCAAGGGGTCCTACTACCGCACCAAGGGCAAGGATTTCATCGACCAGGTCGTCACCCAGCCGAGCCCGTTCGTCACCTGTAACCCGGCCATCCCCGGCAATTGCGACGGCACGACGACGACATTCAACGTGCCGGAAGCCCGGCTGTTCGGCACCGAGATCGAGGCGTCCTACGAAAGCGACCGCTATCTGTTCACGCTGGGCTATGCGAAGCTGGACGGCGAGAACGACGAGACCGGCGCCAAGCTCGGCAGCCTGACGCCGACCAAGCTGACGGTCAACGCGGCGCTCAAGCTGCCGGAATTCGACGCCATCGTCGGCTGGCGCATCATCGCCGCCAAGGAATTCGAGGAAGTCGACGACGCGGACGAGGCGCGCGACGGCTACGCCACCAACGACATCTATGCCGCCTGGGCGCCGAGCGGCGGCCCGCTCGACGGCTTCCGGCTGGATGTCGGCGTCGACAATGTCTTCGACAAGAAATACACGCGCGTGAACACCAACGTGGTCGAGGCCGGCCGCAACTACAAGGCACTGGTCAGCTACGCGTTCAAATGGTGAGGGATCGGGAATGCTTCGGAGATTGCTGCGTCGGATTGCCTTGATCGCCCTGCTGTTGCCGGCGGGCGGCGGCGTCGCGGTCGCCGAAACCACGGTCGCTGAAACCACGGTCGTCGATGCCACCGGCGCCGAGGTCACCGTCGGCGATACCGGGCGGATCGTGTCCATCGGCGGCGCGGTGACCGAGGTCGTCTTCGCGCTCGGGTTCGCCGACAACGTGGTCGCCGTCGATTCGACCAGCCAGTATCCCCACGCGGTCGCCGAGAAGCCGGATGTCGGCTATATGCGCCGGCTCTCGGCCGAGCCGATCCTGGGACTGGCGCCGTCGGTCGTCCTGGCGGTCGAGGACGCCGGCCCGGAGACGGCGCTGAACCAGCTTCGCGAATCTGGCGTGCCCGTGGTCCTGGTGCCGGACGATCCGAGCTATGACGGTGTCCTGCGGAAGATCGGGCTGATCGCCGCCGCGCTTGGCATCGAGGAAAAGGGCCGCGCGGTCACGGCGTCCCTGCGGGCGGACTTCAAGCGGCTGAGCGACGCCGTCGGCGGCGTCGGCGAACGTCCCAAGGTGCTGTTCCTGCTGTCGATCGGCCAGGGCGGCGCGCCGCTCGCCGGCGGGCGGAAGACCTCGGCCGACGGCATCATCCGCCTGGCCGGCGGCATCAACGCCGTCGACGCGTTCGAAGGCTTCAAGCCGCTGTCGCCGGAGGCGGCCGTGCTGGCGGCGCCCGATGTGCTGCTGGTGACCAGGCGGACGCTGGACCTGCTGGGCGGCAGGGCCGGCCTGCTCGGCCGGCCCGAGATTTCCCTCACGCCCGCGGCACAGCGGGGCCGGGTGGTCGCCATCGACGGCCTGCTGCTGCTCGGCTTCGGGCCGCGCACGGGCCAGGCGGTGCGGACGCTGGCGGCCGAACTGCACCCCGATCTCGTGCTGCCGAGCGCCGGTTCCCGGTAAGCGGCGGATCGATCCGGGCTGATGCGTCCGGCCGTCGCGCCCGGCATCGCCGCCGTCGCCCGCCGGCGCCAGCGGCGCGGCGCGCTGTTTCTGGGCGCGCTCGCGGTTCTGCTCGCCGTCACCGTGCTGGTCTCCGTTTCCCATGGTGCCGTATCCGTCTCGGCCGGCCAGGTGCTGGCGATCCTGGCGCGCGAAATCGGTATCGCCCTGCCCTGGGAATTCGGCCAACGCGAGGAGACGGTTCTGCTCTCGATCCGCCTGCCGCGGATGCTGCTTGGCCTGGTGACCGGCGCCGCGCTTGCCGTCGCCGGCGCCGTGCTGCAGGGGCTGTTCCGCAATCCGCTGGCCGATCCGGCGCTGATCGGCGTCTCCAGCGGCGCCGCCCTGGCGGCCGTCGCCACGATCGTCCTCGGCGGCACGCTGGCGGCGTTCATGCCGCCCGGGCTGCGGCCCTTTCTGCTGCCGGCGGCCGCCTTCCTGGGCGGGCTGCTGGTGACGCTGCTGGTCTATCGCATCGCCAGCCGCGACGGCCAGGTCGATGTCGCGACCATGCTGCTGGCCGGCGTGGCGCTGAACGCCGTGGCGAGTGCCGGCATCGGCTTGATGGTGTTCATCAGCACCGACCAGCAGCTCCGCGACCTGAACTTCTGGCTGCTCGGCAGCCTCGGCGGCGTCACCTGGACGACGCTGCTGCCGGCGCTGCCGCTGATCGGCCTGCCGGTCCTGGTCCTGCCGCTGCTCTGGCGGCGCCTGAACGCCCTGCTGCTGGGCGAGGGCCAGGCCTTCCATCTCGGTTTCGACGTCGAGCGGACCAAACGCGTGCTCGTCGTTCTCGCCGCGCTGACCGCGGGCGCCTCGGTGGCGCTGACCGGCGTCATCGGCTTCGTCGGGCTGGTGGTGCCGCATCTCATCCGGCTGTCGGTCGGCCCGGATCACCGTATCTTGCTGCCGGGCGCGGTTCTGCTCGGCGCGGCGCTGATGCTGATCGCCGATCTGTTCGCCCGCACCGTCGTGCTGCCGGCCGAGCTGCCGATCGGCGTGCTGACGGCGTTCGTCGGCGGCCCGTTCTTCCTCTGGCTGCTGCTGCGCGGCCGCCGGATGGGGGGCTGGTGATGCTGCGGGCCGACGGCATCGACGTCAGATTGGGCCGGACGCACGCCTTGAACGACGTCTCGCTGGCCGTCGCGCCGGGCGAGGTGGTGGCGGTGCTTGGTCCCAACGGTTCGGGCAAGTCGACGCTGATGCGCGTGATGTCGGGCGAGCTGACGCCGCGCCGGGGCAACGTGCGGCAGGACGGCCGGCCGCTCGACGCCTGGCCGCGCCCGGCGCTGGCCAGGCGCCGGGCGGTGCTGCCGCAGAACACGGCGATCTCGTTCCCGTTCCGGGCCCTGCAGGTGGTTCTGCTGGGCCGCAGCCCGCACGCCGGTTCCGGCGGCCAAGCCGACGACCTGGATATCGCCGCGCGGGCCATGCGCGAGACCGAGGTGACACATCTGGCGGACCGGGTCTATCCCTCGCTGTCGGGCGGCGAGCAGCAGCGCGTGCAGATGGCGCGCGTGCTGGCCCAGATCTGGCCCGCCGAGCGCGGCGACGGCAGTCGCTACCTGCTGCTGGACGAGCCGACGTCCAGCCTCGATATCGCGCATCAGCACGCGGCGCTCGCCACCGCCCGCCGGTTCGCCGCGCGCGGCATGGGCGTCGTCGTGATCCTGCACGACCTCAATCTGGCCGCGATCTATGCCGACCGCCTGTGCGTTCTGAAAGACGGCCGCCGTCTGCACGACGGACCGCCCGAGCGGGTGCTGACGCCCGATATCGTCAAATCGGTCTTCGATCTGTCGGTCACGCCGACGCGCCATCCGACCCGCGGCTGGCTGCAGCTCCTGCCGGACGGCTTGGCCACGGCTTGATCCGCCGCCTGCGCGCGCCATATGCCTGGACGTGCGTCTCCGCTGCCTCAGACATCTCGCCGCGCTCGGCGTCGCGGCGATCGCCGCCGCCGGCTGCTCGCCGCTGTCGGTGCTGAACGCCGGCGTGCCGGCGGACGGCTACACGGTCGAGACCGATATCGCCTTCGGCGCGGCGGAGCGGCAGCGCCTGGACCTTTACCTGCCCGCCGATCCGGCGCCCGACGGCACCGTCGTCGTGTTCTTCTATGGCGGGAGCTGGAAGCGGGGCGACCGCGGGGACTACCGCTTCATGGGCGAAGCCTTCGCCTCGCGGGGCTATGTCACCGTCATTCCCGACTATCGCCTCTATCCGCAGGTCACGTTCCCGGCGTTTGTCGAGGACGGCGCGGACGCCGTGGCCTGGGTGCGCCGGCGCATCGCCCGGCACGGCGGCAATCCCGACCGGATCGTGCTGGCCGGCCATTCCGCCGGCGCCCATATCGCCGCGCTGCTGGCGCTCGACCGCCGTTACCTGGACGACGTCGGGGTGCCGCCCTCGGCCGTCAGGGGGCTGATCGGCCTCGCCGGTCCCTATGCCTTCGATCCCCTGCGCTACGGCTCGACCCGGCCGATCTTCGCCGCCGCCACCGATCCGTTCGCGACGCGGCCGATCAACTTCGTGCGTCCCGACGCGCCGCCGGCGCTGCTGCTGCATGGCGGGCGCGACACCGTGGTACGGCCGGTCAACT
This sequence comes from Alphaproteobacteria bacterium, assembly GCA_028281075.1. GTDB lineage: Bacteria > Pseudomonadota > Alphaproteobacteria > JANQKO01. The sequence goes on from JANQKO010000316.1 coordinate 5,594, forward strand.
CGGAAAGCCTGGCCCGGGCGCTGCGCGCCAGCGGCGTTCCGGCCCGCCATGTGCCGATCCCCGACGCCGGGTATATCCGCATCCTGCTGAACTTCGCCGCGCCCTTCCGCGGCGCCGATACGCCGCTGCGCACGGCGGTCGAATTCATCCGCGGGTTGCCCGATGCCGGTGCCCGGATCGAGGCCAGGGACGGTTGACCGCCTGCCGGCACGATGCCTTGAAGGCGAAACCTGGACTTCACACTACCGACATATCGCCGACGCATAGTGGCCGTGGTTAACGTTTGTTAGCCGTTCTGGGCGGCCGGTTGGGGGCTTTCCTGGAATTCATCGGAGGCGAGATGGCGTCGTCGGACGGGTCCGGCGGCGACCGGACAGTTGCGCCCTGTCGGGCGGTGTTTGGCGAAACCGAAGCTGGGAGCTGAGTAGTCATGGCAAATCGGCCTGTCATCAACGAGTTCGTATTCAACCATACGGGCACCGATATTCGCGAATTCGTCGAGATTCTCAGCGATCCCAACACGGTCCTGTCGGACTTCTGGGTCGTGCTGGTCGAGGGCGACAACAGCCCGGCCGCCGGCACCATCACCAGTGCCATACAGATCGGCACCACGGATGCCAGCGGCATCTGGCGCAGCGACTTCACCACCGGCAAGCTGCAGAACGGCAGCCAGACCCTGCTGCTGGTCAAGGATTTCGACGGCCAGGTCGGCCAGGACATCGACGCCTTCGATGACGGCGTCATCGACGTCCGGCCCTGGAGCGAGATCGTCGACAGCGTCGCCGTGACCGACGGCAACGATCCGGGCGATCTGACCTATTCGTCGACCGTGCTGACGCCCGGCTTCGACGGCGGTTCCTTCGCCGTCGGCGGCGCCTCGCGCATTCCCGACGGCCAGGACACCGACAGCCCGGCCGACTGGGTGCGCAACGATTTCGGCGGCGAGGGCCTGCCGGACATCTTCAACGTGGCCGACGACGGCGACGCCGTGAACACGCCGGGCGCGCCGAACGCCGTCGGCGCCGACGTCGAGGATCCGGAAGAGCCGGAGCCGGTCGAGCCGCCCTTCGCGCGGATCTTCGAGATCCAGGGCGCCGGCCACACCTCGCCGCTGGTCGGCCAGGTCGTCGCCACGCTGGGTGTCGTCACCGCCGTCGATTCGAACGGCTTCTACCTGCAGGACCAGGTCGGCGACGGCGACATCGCCACCTCGGACGGCATCTTCGTGTTCACCGGTTCCAGGCCCGGCGTCTCGGCCGGCGACAGCGTGCTGGTCGAGGGCCGCGTCGACGAGCGCTTCCCCGGCGGCGAGGACACGGCCAACCTGTCGACGACCCAGATCACCGGCTCGCCGCAAGTCACCGTGCTGGCCAGCGGCCTGCCGCTGCCGGACGCGGTGGTGCTGGGCGAGGACGGCCGGCAGCCGCCGACCGAAATCGTCGAGGACGATGCCTTCGCCTCGTTCGACCCCGAGACCGACGGCATCGATTTCTACGAGAGCCTGGAAGGCATGCGGGTGACCATTCCCGACGCCGTCGCGGTCTCGCCCACCAACCGCTTCGGCGAGACCTGGACCCTGGGCGACGAGGGCGACAACGCCACCGGCCGCAACGGCCGCGAGGGCATCTCGCTGTCGCCCGAGGACCAGAATCCCGAGCGTATCCAGGTCCAGTTCGACAGCGGCATCCTGCCCGGCTTCTCGCCGCCGGCCGATGTCGGCGACAAGCTGGGCGACGTCACCGGCGTGGTCGACTACGGCTTCGGCAACTTCGAGGTCAAGCCGACCGAGACCTACGAGGTCACCGACGGGCCGCTGGAGCGGGAGACCAGCGATCTGGTCGGCACCGACGACCAGGCGACGATCGCCAGCTACAACGTGCTGAACGTCGATCCGGGCGACACCACGCAGATCGGCATCCTGGCCCGGCAGTTCGTCGACAACCTGAACAGCCCGGACATCGTCGCCCTGCAGGAAATCCAGGACAACAACGGCACCGTCAACGACGGTACCGTCGACGCCGACCAGACCCTGCAGGCGCTGGTCGACGCCATCGTCGCGGCCGGTGGTCCGCGCTATGAATTCTTCGACGTCGACCCCGTCGACGGCACCCAGGGGGGCGTGCCGGGCGGCAACATCCGGGTCGCCTATCTCTATAACCCCGAGCGTGTCGACCTGGTCGAGGGCTCGGTGAAGGCGCTCGACTTCGACGCCTTCAGCGGCAGCCGCATTCCGCTGCAGGCCGCGTTCAGCTTCAACGACGAAACCTTCACGGTCATCAACAACCACTGGTCGTCGAAGTTCGGCAGCACGCCGGTCTACGGCGCGGTGCAGCCGTTCGTGAACGCCGGCCTGGAAGAGCGCAAGCAGCAGGCCGAGGTCCTGAACAGCCACGTCCAGGACCTGAAGACCGACGATCCCGACGCCAAGATCGTCGTGCTCGGCGACCTGAACGACTTCGAGTTCGCCGAGCCGCTGCCGATCCTCAAGGGTGAGGGCGAGGATCAGGTCCTGTTCAACCAGATCGACGAGCTGGACGACGACGCGGTCTATACCTTCAACTTCCAGGGCAACTCGCAGGTGCTGGACCATTTCCTGGTGACCGGGAACATGGTCGAGGACACCGAATTCGACATCGTCCACGTCAACAACGATTTCGCGACCTTCGGCAGCGACCACGAGCCGATCCTGGCCCGTATCCGGTTCGACGGTCCCGACAGCGACGCGCCGGTGGCGACCGAGGAGCTGGAGCTGGTGCCGGTGGCGCGCTACGACGCCGGCATCTTCGACGACAGCGCGGCCGAGATCGTCGCCCACGATCCGGCGACGCAGCGGCTGTTCGTCACCAATGGCGCGGAATCGCGGATCGACGTGCTCGATCTCGGCGCGCTGCGCGACGGCCGCGACGGCGACGACCTGCTGCGGCTGGCCAGCCTGCAGGCCGACGAGCTGCAAGAGCTGGAGCTGCTGTTCTCGATCAGCCTGCCGGACGGCGTCGCCGCCGACGGCATCACCAGCGTCGCCACGGCCCAGGGCCTGATCGCGCTCGCCGCGGCGGCCGAGGTCGAGACCGACAACGGCCAGGTGCTGTTCTTCTCGAACGACGGCTTCTTCCTGGGCACGGTCGAGGTCGGGGCGCTGCCCGACATGCTCACCTTCACGCCGGACGGCAAGAAGCTGCTGGTCGCCAACGAGGGCGAGGCCGGCAACGGCGTCGATCCCAAGGGCTCGGTCAGCATCATCGACCTATCCGGCGGCCTGGTCGATCTGGACGGCAAGGTGGTGACGGCCGACTTCACCGCCTTCGACGGCCGGGAAGCGGAATTCAAGGCCAAGGGCGTGCGGCTGTTCGACGACAACCCCATTTCCGAGGATGTCGAGCCGGAGTTCATCGCCGTCGCGCCGGACGGCAAGACCGCCTTCGTCACCCTGCAGGAAGCCAACGCCTTCGGCGTGCTGGACCTGGAAACCGGTGCCTTCGTCGACATCGTGCCGCTGGGCGCCAAGGACCACAATGACGGCCAGCCGGTGCTGACGACCTTCGACATGACCGACGTGCTGCCGACGCTCGGGGTCACGGATGCCGGCCAGGAGATCAAGCTCGGCGGTCTGTCCGGACTGCACTATGTCGGCACCACCGACGACGGCAAGCTCAAGTTCGCGACCGTCCCCGACCGCGGGCCGAACGCCGACACCGTCGACGTCGACAATGACGGCGTCAAGGAGCGGCCGCTGGCCCTGCCGGACTACCAGGCGCGCATCGAGTTCTTCGAGCTCGATCCCGAGACCGGCGAGATCGCCTTCACCGAGCAGACCTTCCTGCGCCGCTTCGACAAGTTCGGCCAGGAGCAGCCGATCAGCGGCCGGCCGAACATCGACGGCGTCGACGAGGAACCCGTCGACATCTTCGGCAACCCGCTGACGCTCGATCCCTTCGGCGCCGACATGGAAGGCGTGGTGATCGGCGGCGACGGCACGATCTGGACCGTCGACGAGTACCGGCCGGCGATCTACCAGTTCAACGCCGACGGCATCCTCCTGAACCGGTTCGTGCCGGACGGCACGGCGGCCATCGTCGGCACCGTGGTCGGCAGCCTCGGCGCCGAGACCATTCCCGAGGACTATGCCGACCGCCGGCCCAACCGCGGCTTCGAGGCGGTGGCGCTGGACGAAGAGAACGGCGTCATCTACGCCTTCATCCAGACGCCGCTCGCCAACCCGGACCGGGCCACCTCGGACGGCGCCGACGTGATCCGCATCATCGGCCTCGACACCACGACCGGCGAGCCGGTGGCCGAATATGTCTACCTGCTGGAAGGCGCCGATTTCCGCGACTCCAAGGTCGACAAGATCGGCGACGCGGTCTATGCCGGCGACGGCAATTTCTTCGTCATCGAACGCGATTCCTCGGTCGAGGACAGCGCCAAGAAGTTCATCTTCGAGATCGACCTGAAGGGCGCCACCAACCTGCAGGCCGACGACGCGCCGGCGCTGCCCGACGGCCGCACGCTGGAATCGCTGAGCGCCGACGAGCTGGCCGACCTCGGCATCGACGCGGTCAACAAGGTCAAGGTCACCAACCTGCCGTCGCTCGGCTACCAGGCCGGCGACAAGCCGGAAGGCCTGACCCTGCTGCCGGACGGTCGCCTGGCGGTGCTGAACGACAACGACTTCAGCCTGACCGGCGAGCTCGACACCGATACCGGCCTGCTCGGCCTGACCGGCGAGACCGCGCCAGTCGTGCTCGGCATCATCGACTTCGACGGCAACGCGCTCGACGCCAGCAACCGGGACGGCGGGATCAACATCCAGAACCTGCCGATCTTCGGCCTCTATCAGCCCGACGGCATCGCCGCCTACGAGGTCGACGGCCAGACCTTCTACGTCACCGCCAACGAGGGCGACGCGCGTGACGAGGATGTCCGCGTCAAGGACCTCGTGCTCGATCCCGACGCGTTCCCGAACGCCGACGTCCTGCAGCAGGACGACGTGCTCGGCCGGCTGAAGGTCTCGGGCATCGACGGCGACATCGACGGCGACGGCGATTTCGACCAGCTCTTCGCCTATGGCGGCCGCTCGTTCTCGATCTGGGACGACCGCGGCAACCTGGTGTTCGACAGCGGCGACGACTTCGAGCGCATCATCGCCGAGGAGCTGCCCGAGGTCTTCAACTCGACCAATGACGAGAACGACAGTTTCGACAACCGCAGCGACGACAAGGGGCCGGAGCCCGAGGGCGTGGTCATCGGCGAGATCGACGGCGCCCAATACGCCTTCGTCGGCCTGGAGCGCGTCGGCGGTATCATGGTCTACAACGTCAGCGATCCGACGGATCCGGCTTACGTGACCTACATCAACACGCGCGACTTCTCGGGCGACCCGGCGGCCGGCACGGCCGGAGACCTCGGTCCCGAGGGCCTGGCCTTCATCAGCGCCGAGGACAGCCCGACCGGCAAGCCGCAGCTCGTCGTCAGCAACGAGGTCAGCGGCACCACGACGGTGTTCGACATCGAGCTGCCGGAGCCCGAGCCGGAGCCGTTCAAGCTGCAGATCCTGCACGCCTCCGACCTGGAGGGCGGCATCGACGCGATCTCGGCGGCGCCGAACTTCGCCGCCATCGAGGCGGCGCTGGAGGACCAGGTCGAGAACAGCATCACGCTGTCGGCCGGCGACAACTATATCTCCGGCCCGTTCTTCAACGCCGCCAGCGACTTCAGCTTCAATTCGATTTTCGAGGGGCTGTACAACCGGTTCTTCGACCTGGTTGATGAGAACGGCGTGCCGGACACCGACCTCGACGACGACGGCAACGTCGACTTCTTCGACGAGATCGACAATTTCTCGGGCCGGGTCGACATCACGATCATGAACCTGATCGGCTTCGACGCCTCGGCGCTGGGCAACCATGAATTCGATCTCGGCACCGACGCGATCGAGAACATCGTCAACTACGACCGCGGCAACCCCAACGGCACGACCAACCTGCTGAACCTGCTGCAGGAGGTCGACTGGCCGGGCGTGCAGTTCCCGTACCTGTCGGCCAATCTCGACTTCAGCGGCGATTCGGACCTGGCCGACCTGTTCACCGACCAGATCCTGCCGAGCACCGACTTCCGGAGCGATCTGTCGACGGCCCGCGACGGCGGCGCCGACCAGCCGAAGATCGCGCCGGCGACCGTCATCGACGTGAACGGCGAGCAGGTCGGCGTCATCGGCGGCACCACGCCGCTGCTGGACTCGATCTCGTCGCCGGGTGGTGTCGATGTCCTGGGCCAGGGCGCCGATGCCACGGACCTGAGCCAGTTTGCGCCGCTGATCCAGGCGCAGATCGACAAGCTGACCGCCGACGGCGTCGACAAGGTCGTGCTGGTGACGCACCTGCAGCAGTTCCAACTCGAACAGACGCTGGCCGGCCTGCTGCGCGGCGTCGACGTCATCGTCGCCGGCGGCTCCGACACCATCGTCGCCGACCAGGAGGATGTCGACCGCGGCCTGCAGCCGGGCGACGCGCCGGACGTCCTGGGCTATCCGTTCATCGCCCGGGATCTCGACGGCAACCCCGTGGCGGTGGTCAGCACCGACGGCGAATACAGCTATGTCGGCCGCCTGGTGGTCGAATTCGACGAGAACGGCGTGATCATCCCCGAGAGCATCGACCAGAACGTCAGCGGCGCCTTCGCCACGACCGACGCGCAGGTCGCCGCGCTCTATGACGAGGACGGCGCGCTCGGCGCGCAGGCGGCGCTGGACGCGGCCTTCGCCGAGGGCACGGCCGCCCGCGAGGTCAAGGACCTGACGGCGGCGGTCACCGACATCGTCAACGTCCAGGAAGACGTCGGTCAGGCCCTGGGTGTTGCCGTCCTGGA
>JANQKO010000322.1 GCA_028281075.1 Alphaproteobacteria bacterium
CCGGCAGGTTGGGCACCGGCTTCTCCGGCGGCTGGTAGCCGTCGGCGAGCGCCAGCGCCTTGGCCTTGGCATCGGCCAGCAGGCGGTCACGATTCATGCTGACGTCGTCGCCCGGCCGCAGGAACATGAGATCCCGCGATTCCGCCGCCGAGGTGCCGACCTTGGCCGTGCTGATGGTCTCGAAGGCCTGGGCGATCGCCGGCATCGGCCCGCCGGGCCGTTTCTTGTTGGCGGTGCAGCGGAGCAGCAGCTCCTTGGTGCCGCCGCCGGCCGGAATGACGCCGACGCCGACCTCGACCAGGCCCATATAGCTCTCGCCGTGCGCCTGCACCGCGTCCGAATGCAGCGCGATCTCGCAACCGCCGCCGAGCGCCATGCCGGCGACAGCGCTCACCACCGGGAAGGGCGCGTATTTCAGGCCGATCAGCGCGCTCTGCAGGGCGCCGACCGACTGGTCGATGACCGGCCACATGGCCGCGTTGGCGGCGAACAAGGCGACGCCGATATTGGCGCCGACCGAGAAGTTGTCGTAGTCGCCGCCGATGATCAGGGCCTTGTAGCCCTTTTTGTCGAGCTTCGCGGCCTGGCCGATCATCGCCACCGTGCCCTCGTCGATGGAATTCATCTTCGAGTGCAGCTCCAGGCAGGCGACGCCGTCGCCGACGTCCCAGAGGCTGGCCGAGCCGTTGCGCGCGATCGGCTTCTGCCCGCGCTTCTTGTCGGCGAGCTTCCAGGCATCGTCCGGCACGGCGATCTCGGCATAGTCGGCCGCCGTGGTCAGGTGATGGGCGCCGCCGTCGTCCTGCTTGTAGAGCGGCCGGTCGCCGGCGTTGGCGATCAGTGCCGGCACCGGCAGCCCGTCGGCGGCCAGGCGCTCGGCGAACCACTTGGTGCCGAGCTGGTCGATCTGCTCGAACGGCCCGTGCTTCCAGGCATAGCCCGCCTTCATGGCCCGGTCGACGGCGACGATATCATCGGAGATCTCCGGCACCAGCGAGGCGGCGTAGCTCAGCACCCTGGACAGCACCGCCCAGGCGTATTCGCCGCCCTTGTCGGGATGCTCGGCGAGCGCCCGCAGGCCCTTCCTGCCGGCCCTGGCGCTGTCGAGGCGGGCCTTCACCGACGGGCGATAATCGCGGGTTTCAAGATCCAGCGCTTCCTTCACCGACTTGCCATCGGCATCCTTACGGCGCCGGTAGAAGCCGCCGCCGCCCTTGCGGCCGGTGCGGCCCTTCGCGATCATGTCGGCGATCAACGCCGGTAGCGGCCCGTCGGCGTCGAAGGCCCGCACGAAGGCGTCGTCCTCGGGCAGCAGCCGCAGCATGCTGGCATTGATATGCGGGGCCAGGTCGATGCCGGTCAGGTCGCCGAGGCCGAAGATGCCGGTCTTCGGAATGCCCATGGGCCGGCCGACGATTGCGTCCGCCTCCTCGACGGCGAGGCCGAGGCGCATCGCCTCCGACATCGCCACGTAGCTCCAGTAGATGCCGATGCGATTGGCGATGAAGCCGGGCGTGTCCTTGCAGACGACGACGTCCTTGCCCAGCTTGACGTCGCCGAACCGCGAGAGCGCGTCGAGCGCGTCGGCCCGCGTCGCCGCGCCCGCGACCAGCTCCAACAGGCGCATATAGCGCGGCGGGTTGAAGAAGTGGGTGACGGCGAAGTCCTTCGCGAACCGTTCTGGCAGGCCGTCGACCAGGTCCTGCAGCGGGATCGTCGAGGTGTTCGAGGTGACGATGGAGCCGTCTTTCCGTACCTTCTCGATCTCGCCATAGACCTTGTGCTTGACGTCGAGGTCTTCCAGCACGGCCTCGACGATCCAGTCGGCGTCCGCCAACTGGTCGAGATCGTCCTCCAGGTTGCCGGCCGTCACGAGGCGCGCGTTCTTCTTGTGCATGAACGGCGCCGGCTTCTGCTTCAGCATGCGCTCGACCGCGCCCTTGGCGAGCATGCTGCGGTCGTTGGCGCCGTCCGGCACGATGTCGAGCAGTACGACCGGCACACCGGCATTGGCGACGTGGGCGGCGATGCCGCTGCCCATGACGCCGGCGCCGAGCACGGCGACCTTGTTGATCTCGGTCATCAGCAGGCCTCCAGCACGGTGGCGATGCCCTGGCCGCCGCCGATGCACTGCGTCGCCAGGCCAAACTGCTTGCCCTCGCGCCGCAGCCACGCCGCGGTCTTGCCGGTGATGCGGGCGCCGGTGGCGCCGAGCGGATGGCCCATGGCGAGCGCGCCGCCGTCGAGGTTGATCCTGGCCTCGTCCATGCCGGCCTCGCGGATCACGGCGATGGCCTGGGCCGAGAAGGCCTCGTTCAGCTCGATCACGTCGACGTCGCCGACCTGCAGGCCGGCGCGCTCCAACGCCTTATTCGTGGCCGGCACCGGGCCGATGCCCATGATCTCGGGCGCGCAGCCGGCGACCGCGATGCCCTTCAGCCGCGCCAGCTTGGTCAGGCCGTTGGCATCGGCATAGTCTTCCGAACAGACCAGCGTCGCGGACGCCCCATCGGTCAGCGGCGACGAGGTGCCGGCCGTCACCGAGCCGTCCTTGTCGAAGGCCGGATCGAGGCTGCCGAGGCTCGCCTTGTCGGTGCCGGGGCGGATGCAGCCGTCGAGCTCGATGCGCGCATTGCCGTCGGTGATCGGCACGATCTCATCCGTGAACTTGCCGGCCTCCTGGGCGGCGGCGGCCTTGGCGTGGCTGTCGATCGCCATCTGCTCCTGGGCGTCGCGGCTGATGTCGTATTTCCTGGCCAGGTTCTCGGCCGTCATGCCCATGGAAATGTAGGCCTGCGGATACTCCTGGTAGAGGCCTGGATGCGGCATCGGGTTGAAGCCGGTCATGGGGATGCGGGTCATGGACTCGATGCCGGCGCAAACGAAGACCTCGCCGGCATTCATCTGAATGGCGCCCGCCGCCATGTGCACGGACTGCATGGAGGAACCGCAGAACCGGTTCACCGTGGTGCCGCCGACGGTCCGCGGCAGGCCGGCGAGGAAGCCGACCATGCGGGCGACGTTCAGGCCCTGCTCGCCTTCCGGAAAGGCGCAGCCCATGATCAAGTCCTCGATATCGTCCTTGTCGACGCCGCTGCCGTCGACCATGGATTTCACCACCTGGGCCGCCATCTCGTCGGGCCGCACGCGGGCCAGCTCGCCCCTCTTCGCGGGCGTGAAAGGCGAGCGGGCGTAGCCCGCGATCACTACGTTTCTCATCGTTCTCGGTTCCGTTCGTTTTCCGTGTTCGTTGCGCGCCTCAGGCGGCGGCGGCCAACCGGGCGGCCTGGTCGATGGCGCGTTCGGCATCCAGCTCGGCGGCCTTGTCGGCGCCGCCGATCAGGTGCACCGTCATGCCGCCGGCGACCAGGTCGTCGTACAAATCGCGCAGGCTCTCCTGCCCGGCACAGATCACCACATTGTCCACCGGCAGCAGCCTTTCAACGCCGTCGACGGCGATGGTGAGCCCATCGTCATCGATGCGGCGGTAGTCGACGCCGCCGATCATCTCGACGCCCTTCAATTGCAGCGCGGCGCGGATGGCCCAGCCCGTGGACTTGCCGAGACCGGCGCCGAGCCGTGTGGTCTTGCGCTGTAGCAGATAGATTTGACGCGCCGATGTCATCTGCGGGCCGTCGGCGCGCAGCCCGCCACCGTCGGCCAGGGCCGGATCGACGCCCCAGTCCTCGAGGAACGCGTCGATGTCGGGCGCGGCCGGATCGCCCGGCCCCTCGGCATGGGTCAGGAACTCGGCGACGTCGAAGCCGATGCCGCCGGCGCCGACGATGGCGACGCGGTCGCCGACCGTCACGCGGCCCAGCAGCACGTCGACATAGGACACGGCCTTGGCATGGTCGATGCCGTCGATACCGGGCCGGCGCGGCGTCACGCCCGTCGCCAGCACGACCTCGTCATAACCGCCCGCCAGCAGGTCAGCGGCCGTCGCCGATGTGTTCAGGCGCAGGTCGATGTTCATGAGCTCGATCCGCCGGCGGTAATAGCGGATGGTCTCGCCGTAATCCTCCTTGCCGGGGATCGCCATCGCCATGTTGAACTGGCCGCCGATGCGGTCGCTGGCCTCGAACAGCGTGACCGCGTGGCCCCGCTCGGCCGCGAAGGTGGCGTAGGCCAGACCGCCCGGGCCGGCGCCGACCACGGCGAGCCGCTTCGGCGCCGCCGCGGGCGAGGCATCGAATTCGTCCTCGCGGCAGGCGCGCGGGTTGACCATGCAGGTGGCGACACGGCCGGTGAAGATGTGGTCGAGGCAGGCCTGGTTGCAGGCGATGCAGGTGTTGATCTCGTCGGCCCGGTCTTCGGCCGCTTTCCGCACGAACTCGGGATCGGCCAGGAACGGCCGCGCCATCGACACCATGTCGGCATGGCCCTCGGCGATCAGCATTTCGCCCTGTTCGGGATTGTTGATGCGGTTCGACGTCACCAGCGGCACGCCGATCTCGGCCTTCAGGCGTTGCGTCGTCCAGGTGAAGGCGCCGCGCGGCACCATGTGGGCGATGGTGGGCACGCGCGCCTCGTGCCAGCCGATGCCGGTATTGATGATGTCGGCGCCGGCGGCCTCGACGGCCTTCGCCAGGCGCACGGTCTCGTCCCAGGTCGTGCCGCCCTCGACCAGGTCCAGAAGCGACGTGCGGTACATGATGATGAAGTCGCGCCCGACTTTCCGGCGCGTCCGGCGCACGACCTCGATCGGAAAGCGTATGCGGTTCTCGAAGGAACCGCCCCAGTCGTCCGCGCGCAGGTTGGTGCGCGGCGTCACGAACTGGGTAATGAGATAACCTTCCGAGCCCATGATCTCGACGCCGTCATAGCCGGCCTCGCGCGCGGTGGCGGCGCAATCGGCGAAGTCGTCGAGGGTGCGTTCGATCTCGGCAGGCGTCAGCGCCCGCGGCGTGAACTTGTTGATCGGTGCCTTCACCGCCGACGGCGCCACCAGGTCCGCGTGCTGGGCATACCGGCCGGCATGCAGGATCTGCAGCAGGATCTTGCCGCCGGCCGCGTGCACGGCGCGCGTGATCAGGGCATGTCCCTCGCCGGACCCGGCCTCCAGCTTCTCCTCGGCCAGGCCCAGGCGCCCGGCCGGGTTCGGCGCGAAGCCGCCGGTCACCATCAGGCCGGCCTGCCCCCGGGCGCGCTCGGCATAGAACGCGGCCAGCCGCGCGGCGCCGCCATCGGCCTCTTCCAGGCCGGTATGCATCGAACCCATCAGGACCCGGTTCTTCAGCCTGGTGAAACCGAGATCGAGCGGCGCCAGCAGGTGCGGATAAGCGGCGGACATCGCGGCGATCGTTCCCTCTGACATTTCCCCGATGACGGAATTCAGGCTAGCATGGCCGCCGGTCAGCCGGCGGCGTGAATATGCGCGCGCATCGAACCGGCTTCATATCTCATCGACCGCCACCCCCTTGCGCGCCAGCACGGCCTCGATCTGGCCACAGCCGGTGGTCAGCTCGGCGATCGCGTCGTCGATGTCGCGGCGCTGCGCCTCCAGGCTGACGATTCGTTCTCGGCTCTTGCGCAACATGGTACGCAACTGCTCGACTTGGCCGTCGCCGATGTCGTAGAGGTCCAGCATCTCGCGGATGTCGGCCAGGCTGAAGCCGAGCCGCTTGCCGCGCAGGATCAGCAGCAACCGCGCCCGGTCCCGGCGGCTGTAGACACGGTTCATGCCGTTGCGCCGGGGTTGGATCAGTTCCTTGTCCTCGTAGAACCGGATCGTCCGCGGCGTGATGCCGAATTCCTCGGAAAGCTCTGTAATCGTGTAGGTTTCGGTCTTCGGCGGCGCCACGATATGATGGGCTTGCGTTATCGACATGAATTGACGTTCGCTTTTCCTGTCGCGTCGATGGATGGAACTATACTTTACGTTTACGTCAACGTCAACCACCGGACATCCGACACCGATCCGGCGGCACCGCGGCCAGGATGTCCCGTCGCGTGGTAAACCGCCGGTAAACGCTTATGAAATCTCTTTATGGGACAAGCTCTTTCCGCTAGCTTCCTCGCGCAATGACGTAAGGTTACCGTGCAAAAGGGGGGACGTTTGTGCCGAAACTGATGCACAGCAACGCTGTGGCGATGGTATTTGCCGCGTTGGCGATATGTGCTGATTCGGCCGCCGCGCAGACGACGACACCACCACGGGTCGAAGAACAGTTCGATCGCGCTTTCCAGAACATGCTGTCCGATCCGGCGAATCTGGACAAGACCTTCCGCTATGCCGAAATCGCCATTCAGGCCGGCGACTACGAAGCCGCGATCACGGCGCTGGAACGCATGCTGCTGTTCAATCCGGACCTGCCGCGCGTGCGCCTGGAACTGGGCGTGCTCTATTTCCGGCTCGAATCCTATGCCATCGCGCGGGCCTATCTGACCCGGGCCGTCGAAGGCGACAGCGTCCCCGACGACGTACGCGCCCGGGTCGCGGTGTTCCTGGAGGAAATCGACAAGCGCACCAGCAAGCATCGCTTCAGCGGCTCGATCTATGCCGGCGCCCGCTACCAGGACAACGCCAACTCGGCGCCGGAACGGCCCGAGATCACGGTGCTCGGCCTGCCGGCCATCCTGCCCGGCGACTTCACCCGCAAGAACGACCTCAACGCCTTCGGCTCCGGCTCGCTGACCTATCGCTACGATCCGCAGCGGCAGGACGACTACGTGTTCGAGGCCGACGGCCTGGTCTACGCGGCGAAGCACACCTCGCAGCAGCAGCTCGACCTGATCTTCACCGAGATCAAGCTCGGCCCGCGCGGGCCGTTCTCGCCGGACCTGGTCGACGACACGGAATGGCGGCCCTATATCTTCGGCGAGCAGGTCTGGCTGGAGGACTCGCCCTATTTCTACGCCTTCGGTCTGGGCTTCAACTTCTCCCGCCAGTTCACGGCCGCCTTCGCCGCCGAGCTCAACCTGGAGCACCGCGTGCAGGAGTTCAGGGAAAGCGATTCGCGCCCGACGGCCGACGATCAGGACGGCCACGAGGACGAGGCACGGGTCGACCTGCGCTATCAGGTCGGCGACGGCATGTTCCTGAGCGGCGCCAGCTCGATCAAGGTCGAGGACGCCGAGGAGAGCCTGCACTCGAACCGCGAGTTCCAGTTCACGCTGGGCTATACGCAGAGCTACGGCGCGCCCTTCAAGCTGACCAGCCGGCCCTGGACCTCGTCGGTGAACGGGACCTTCATCTACACCAAGTATTTCGCGCCCGACACGACGGTCGACCCCGACCGCAACCGCAGCGAAGAGGAACGGCGTTTCAGCTTCCTGACCAGCGTGCCGGTCAATCGCGACTGGTCGGTGATCGGCACCGTGCAGCGCACGATCGTCGATTCCAACTTCCGCAACTTCTCCTACAACAACACCGCCTTCACCATCGGCGCCTCGCGGCGGTTCTAGCCGGCGCCCCTGGAGCAAAAAGGGTTTAACCACGGAGGCACAGAGACACCGAGAACCAACCAGTTTGTTCGGCGCTGCGCGCCAACCAACTTTCTCTGTGCTCTTCGTGTCTCTGTGGTGAATAAATGCCGCGTTCAGCGCACGTACCGGCCTTGTCGACATGCCTCCACCACGAAGACGCCAAGGTTCAAACCTCGGAGGCGGCAGCCACGGCAATGCCGGGACGTCGATCTGACACGCCCCGCCGCGTGATCTTGGCGTCTTTGCGCCTTGGTGGTGAAACCTGTTTTGGTCTGGCCGACGGCTAGCCGAGCTTTACCGCGGTGCCGTTGGCGCTGACCATCAACATGCTCTGGCCGATCTGCTCGTAGTCGAGATCGGTGCCGACGACGGCGTCGGCGCCGCGGGCGCGGGCCTCCTCGACCATGTCTTCCAGCGCCGCGATCTTGCCGTCCTTCAGGACCTGCTCGTAACCGCCGGTGCGGCCGCCGACCACGTCGCGGATCGAGGCGAAGATGTCGCGGAACACGTTCGCGCCATAGACCGCCTCGCCGCTGACCACGCCGAGATACGCGACGACCCGCTTGCCTTCGACACTGTCCGTGGTGGTGACGATCACGAATGATACTCCCAAGCGGCGTCAGCAGATGAACAGGCCGGCCGGCAGCGCGGAAAAGCCGTTGTAGACGAAGCCGTGCCAGAACGCGACCAGACCGTCGGCCATCGCCAGCCCGGCGAGCCCGGCCGCGAGCGCGCCGCCGGCCGCGGCGGTCAGCGCCAGCCACCGCCAGTTCGGCGTTTGCGTCATTGTCTGCGGCATGGGCACAGCATATCTCCTTAGCCAGCGACACGGCAACGGCGACCAGACATGACGACACCGGACCGTCCAAACCCGGATATGGGGCGCGAGAGCGTCTGGGACTACCCCCGGCCGCCGCGCCTGGAGCGCACGGCCAGGCGGATCCGGATCGATTTCGGCGGCCGGGTCCTGGCCGACAGCCGGCACACCTATCGGGTGCTCGAAACCAGCCATCCGCCGGTCTATTACCTGCCGCCGGCCGACGTCGACATGGCCCGCCTGACCCCCGGCGAGCGGCGCACGCTCTGCGAATTCAAGGGCATCGCCCGCTACTGGTCGATCACCGACGGCGACAGCGTCGCGGTCGACGCCGCCTGGAGCTATCCCGAGCCCTGGCCGGCCTTCACCGCGATCACCGACCATCTCGCCTTCTATCCCTCGCGGGTCGCGGCCTGCTATGTCGACGACGAACGCGCGCGGGCGCAGGACGGCGACTTCTACGGCGGCTGGATCACCGACGATATCGCCGGCCCGTTCAAGGGCGGGCCGGGAACGCGCGGCTGGTAAGCGCGACGCGCCGCCACGTCGGGGCCAGCCGTTCGGGAGGTCACGCCTCGCCGGTCGCGGCCGAGACGATCGCCTCCAGGCGGCTGATGAGCCGGTCGCCGGCCGGCCCGCCATGGCCCTTGACGCGCCTGTCGAGCACCGTGCGGAAGGCGCGCACATGCGCCTCGACGATTTCGACATCGGCGGGCACGAGGACGGTCCGCTTTTCCAGCAGCTTGCAGAGCACGTCGGCGGCGCGCGAGATCAGGGGATAGCCATAGCTGCCGGCTTCACCCCTGAGCTCGTGGGCCAGCGCGAACAAGCGTTTCGGATCGAACGTATCGGCGCGGCGCATGGCGTCGAATTCGGCGTCGAGCTGGTCGATCTCCTGCCCAAGCCTGGATTCGTAGTCGTCCTGCAGCCCGGCGACCGCGAGCTCGGCATCCCGCAGCAGATCGGCGCTGATGCCGCCGCCGGCCGCTTTTTCCTTCAGCGTGTTGGGGACCTCGATGACCTCGTGCCAATGCGTCGGATCCGGTGTCTCGCCAGCCGGCTGCCGTTGCCGCTTTGGTTTCTCGTCGCTCAAGGTCGACACTTTCAGGCCACGTCGCCGGCGCCGGGCCGATATCGACGGAATACGGGACACACGCGCGACGATTGTGAGCGACCATGATTAAGGAAGTGTTAACGCAACGCCCTACGCGCCGGGCAGATGCGACAACAGCGCCTCGATGACGTCCGCCTCCGCGGCCGGCTTGTCCCAGCGGATCCGGCTGATGCGCGGGAAACGCAGGGCCAGGCCGGACTTGTGGCGCCCGGACCGCTGCACGCCGTCAAAGGCGACCTCGAGCACGAGTCCGCGGGAGACCTCGCGCACCGGGCCGAACCTGTTGGTGGTGTGATTCCGCACCCAGCGGTCCAGCTCGACCAGCTCGGCATCGGTAAAGCCGAAATAGGCCTTGCCCACCGGCACCAGTTCGTTACCGCGCCAGACGCCGAAGGTATAATCGGAATAGTAGGACGAGCGCTTGCCGTGGCCGCGCTGCGCATACATCAGCACCGCGTCCGCCAGCAGCGGATCGCGCTTCCATTTGAACCAGGGCCCCTTCGGCCGGCCGGCGACATAGGCGCTGTCGCGGCGCTTCAGCATCAGTCCCTCGACGCCGTCGACCGGCGGCGCGCGGCGCAGGTCGGCCAGCGCCGGCCAGTCGTCGAAGGGCACCAGCGGCGACAGGTCGAAACCAGCCGGCCGGCGCGCCGCGAACCAGGCTTCCAGACGATTCCGCCGGTCGCCGAGCGGCCGTTCACGCAGGTCGTCGCCGGCATCGAACAGAATGTCGTAAAGCCGCACGCCAACCGGGAATTCACGCTGCAGCTTGCCGCTGACGGTCTTGCGGTTCAGCCGCTTCTGCAGGTCGGCGAAGGGCGCCACGGCATGGTCACGGATGACCAGCAGCTCGCCGTCCAGCACCGCGCCGAAGTCGACCGCCGACAGCAGGTCGGGGAAGCCGCCACCGATATCCTCGCCGGTGCGCGAATACAGCCGGACGACGCCGTCGCCGGCCGAGAGCTGCACCCGGATGCCGTCCCACTTCCATTCGGCGAGATAAGCCGACGGGTCGAGGCCCGACAGCTCGGCCTCGTCCAGCGGCTGCGCCAGCATCACGGGCCGGAAACCGCCGGCGGCGCGCACCGCGGGCCGGTCGCCGCGGCCCTCGGCCCAGGCGAACAACGCCGCGTAGGGCGGTGCCTGGCCGTGCCAGACCTCCTCGACCTCGTCCACGGACAGGCCGCCGAAGCCGGCGAACGCGGTCTTGGCGAGCCGCGCCGAGACGCCGATCCGCAGCCCGCCGGTCATCAGCTTGATCAGCGCCCAGCGGCCGGTGACGTCGAGCGCGTCGAGCCAGCCGGCGAGCAGCCCCGGCAGCTCGGCCTTCCCGGCATCCCGCAGCCGCGTGACCACCTCGGCCAGCGACGGCGGCGGCGCGGCCGCGTCGGCCGGGGCGGGCCAGATCAGGGCGACGGTCTCGGCCAGGTCCCCGACATAGTCATAGGACAGTTCGAACAGCACGGGATCGACCCGCTCGGCGACCAGGCCACGGATCAGCGCGGGCTTGGCATGCCGGAACGTCAGGCCGCGGGTCATCGCGGCCAGCGCGTAGCCGCGGTCGGGGTCCGGCGTCGCGGCGAAGTAGTCTTCGATCAGCCGCAGCTTGCCGAGGCGCTGGGGCTGGAACGACAGGCGGTCGAGCAGGCCGGCGAAGGCCTTCACGCCGCGTCCTCGTCATAGCCGACCAGGGCGAGCGCCCGCGCCCGCTGGCCACGGCCACGGGCGTAATGCACCAGCGCCTCCTCGCGGCCATGCGTGACCCAGATCTCGGCCGGCGCCAGCTCGTCGGTCGTCGCCGTCAACTCGTCCCAGTCGGCATGGTCGGAAATGATCAGCGGTAGTTCGACGGCCCGCTGCCGGGCCCGCGCGCGCACCCCCATCCAGCCCGAGGCGAAGGCCGGCAGCGGGTCGGGCAGGCGCCGCGTCCAGCGGTCCTGCAACGCCGACGGCGGCGCCAAGACCAACCGGCCGGCGAGATCGGCCTTGTCCGTGTCGGCCACCAGCCGCAGCTCGCCAAGGTCGATGCCGTGCCGGCGGTAGAGGTCGCACATGGCGGTCAGCGCGCCATGCAGGTAGATCGGCGCGTCGTAGCCAGCCTGCCGCAGCAGCGCCAGCACGCGCTGTGCCTTGCCCAGCGCATAAACGCCCAGCAGGTGGCAGCGCTCGGGGAACAGGCGCATGGAGGCCAGCAGCTTGGCGATCTCGTCCGCGTCCGGCGGATGGCGGAAGACCGGCAGCGCGAACGTGGCCTCGCTGACGAAAACGTCGCACGGCACCGGCTCGAAGGCCGGGCAGGTCGGGTCCGGCCGGCGCTTGTAGTCGCCCGAGACGACGATGCGGCAGCCATCACGCTCGACGGCGACCTGGGCGCTGCCCAGCACATGGCCGGCCGGCGCCAGCCGGACGTCGACACCGTTCAGGTCGAGGCGTTCGCCATAGTCCAGCGGCTGGCGTTCCCGGCCGGCCTCGTCGCCCATGCGCAGCGCCATGATGTCCAGCGTCGCCGGCGTCGCCAACACGGCGCCGTGGCCGGGCCGGGCGTGATCGGCATGGCCATGCGTGACGATGGCGCGCGCCACCGGCCGCACCGGATCGATATGGAAGTCGCCGGGCGGGCAATAGAGGCCGGCGGGTGTCGGCCGCAACAGGTCCTCCGGTCTCAGCATGTTTCGGTTCGTCCCGATCCGGATGTCATCGCCAAGGCCGACAACAGGCCCGACGGCTATCCGCGCATCGCCGACACGAAGCCCGTGATCGCGTCCCTGGCCGCCGCAAGCACGGCCGCCTCGTCGACATGCACGAGAGATCCGTCGCGCACCAGCACGTCGCCGTCGACGATCACGGTATCCACATCGGCCGGCTGACCGATACGCACGAACGCGTGGAGTGGATCGGGAAAGGCGACGTAGCGCGGCGAGTCCGTGCGCACGATGACGATGTCGGCCATCATCCCGGGCGTCAGGCAGCCGATCTGATCGTCCCAGAGCAGCGCCCTGGCGGCGTCGCGGGTCACCATCGCCAGGAGCTGCTCGGGCGCCATGACGCGGTCGTCGGCCATCGCTTCCTTATGGCCCATGAAGGCCAGCGGAAGCTGTTGGACGATGGTGCCGGAACTGTACGAATCGCTGCCGAGCGCCACGGTCACGCCGGCGTCCAGCAGCCGCGGCATCGTGCCCCGCGTGATGATGCTCTTGCCGGCACCCATGCTGGTGCCCGGGCAATGGGCGACGCTGGCGCCGGACCGGGCCATCATCCCGATCTCGTCGTCCGTCAGGAAACCCATATGCACGCCGATCCAGTTCGGGCCGAGGGCGCCCAACGCGTCGAGCCGGGCGACGCCGGTGCGGCCGTGAATGGCGAGCGACAGGGCGTCCTGGT
>JANQKO010000328.1 GCA_028281075.1 Alphaproteobacteria bacterium
CGTCTCGCCGGTCATTCTGCGGCCTCCTCCAGCGCATCGCGCAGGCGACGGGCGGACGATCCTGGCCGGCCTGGGCTATGCCGACGAGGAGATCGCAGCGCTGGCCACGGCCGGCGCCGTGCGCCTGCGCGATGCGGTGGAGGAGGCCGCAGAATGACCGACGAGACGTTTTCACCGGCCGAACACAAGTTCGCCGAGCCGAAATACTTCGAGGACCTGGCGGTCGGCGAGCGGTTCTACATCCCCTCGCGGACCCTGGGCGAGGCCAACTTCGCGGCCTTCCAGACCGCGTCGGGCGACAACCATCCGATCCACTATGACGTGGAATATTGCCGCGCCCGCGGCCACCGGGACCTGCTGGCGCACGGCTTCCAGGTGCTGATCCAGACCGCCGCCGGCGCCGGCATCTTCCCGCACGTGATCGGCGACGCGCTGATCGGCTTCATCGAGCAGTCCAGCCGGTTCCTGAAGCCCGTCTATGCCGGCGACACGGTCTATCCGATGCTGACGATCACCGACCTGAAGGCGCAGCGCAGCACCGGCGTCGTCACCGTCGCGTCCACCGTGCACAACCAGCGCGGCGAACTGGTGCTGGAGGGCGAGCAGAAATACCTGATCCGGCGGCGCCGGCCCGACGCTTAGCCCCCCGGCGCCTGACGGCGTCCCGTTTTCGCCCCAATTTCTTCCCCAAAGGGTCACATTCCCGGCACCGCGCCGCCCACTTCCACGGCTACGACCTCGCCCTGACACGCCGCATGGCTGCAAGGAGAGACGGGCAATGAAGGAAGTGACGAAGAGATACGGCGCCATCGCAACGCTGATGCTGGCGACGGCGGGCTGCACGACCTGGGATATGGAGGAACTGCAGGCGACGGTGCCGGCGGGCGATGCCTTTCAGCGGGCGCTGGCG
Source organism: Alphaproteobacteria bacterium (assembly GCA_028281075.1). Classification (GTDB taxonomy): domain Bacteria; phylum Pseudomonadota; class Alphaproteobacteria; genus JANQKO01. Next base: position 911 of record JANQKO010000328.1, read on the forward strand.
GCCGAGTATCTGGCCTTCGCGCAATCGGAGGCGGCACAGTACGACTGGATCGATTCGCGGCATTTCGCGCGCAAGGGCCTGGTCGCGGCGCGGGCCGGCGCGGCCGGGCCGGAAGCGCCCGACGACTGGCGGCTGCCGGACGGGACGGTCGCCGCCATCGGCGACGCGCGCCAGCGGCTGCTGGCCGCCTTCGCGGCCGACGCCCGGCGGCGGGAACCCGAGCTGGCGGCCCGGGCCCAGCGGCGCTTCGACTGCTGGCTGGAGCAGCAGGAAGAGAACTGGCAGACCGACCACATCGCCGCCTGCCGCGACGGCCTGGCCGCCGATCTGGACAGCCTGGCGCGATCGCTGAAGCTGACCGCCCTGCCGGCGCCAGGCCCGGACGCCGCCGCCGTCCCGGCCGCGCTGTCCTACATGGAGGACGTTTATGTGCTGCGCTTCGCCCATGACCGGGCCGAGATCGGCGCGGCCGGCCAGACGGTCCTGCGGCAGTTGCTGAACGACCTGCGCGCCGATCCCGACGCCCGGGTCGCGGTGCACGGCCATGCCGACCGCTCGGGACGCGCCGGCTACAACCTGTCGCTGTCGGGCCGGCGGGCACAGGCCGTGGTCGACGCGCTGACCGCGGCCGGCATCCCGGCGGACGTCATCGAGATGCGCATGCACGGCGAGACCAACCCGGCCGTGGCGACGCCCGACGGCACACGCGAGCCGGAAAACCGGCGTGTCGAGGTCTTCGTGCGGTAGTCCGCGCCGGCGTCCCGGCGGCCGTCCCCGGCGCTGGACAACCGCCCATGGTGGCGCAATATTGGCGCCTTCAGCGGTAACCATCGCCCATCCGGGCGTCGCCGTTCGGGAGGCCGGGATGTACGCGGAAACGACCTACGACATCCAAGTCCAGGTTCAGCCGACCTATCTCGATGACCAGTCGTCGTCGGACGAGAACTATTATGTCTGGGCCTACAAGGTACGGATCGAGAATCACGGGACGCGGACGGTCCAGTTGCTGAACCGCTACTGGCGCATCACCGATTCCATGGGCCGCGTGCAGGAAGTGCGCGGCCCCGGCGTCGTCGGCGAGCAGCCGGTGCTGAAACCGGGCGACGTCTACGAATATTCCAGCGGCACGCCGCTGTCGACGACGTCGGGCATCATGGTCGGCAGCTATGAGATGAGCACGACGGAGGGCGAGCGGCTGGAGATCGCCATCCCGGCCTTCTCGCTCGACATTCCGGACGCGCCGCGGCAGCTCAACTGACCCGGCCGCCCCGCCGCGCCGCCTTGCAGACGCGCCCGCCCCGACCGCCGACGTGAGCAGTTTCCGCCCGATCCTCCTGGTCATCGGCCTGATGCTGACGACGCTGGGCCTGGCCATGCTGGCGCCGGTGCTGCTGGACCTGCTGGTCGAGAATCCGGACTGGCAGGTGTTCCTGGCGGCGGCGTCGGTGACGCTGTTCGTCGGCACCAGCCTGGTCCTGGTCAGCCGCGGCATCGACGGCCGGCTGCGGCTGCATCAGGCCTTCCTGCTGACCACGCTGACCTGGGTCGTGCTGCCGGCCTTCGCGGCGCTGCCGTTCGCCTTTTCCGAGCTGAGCCTGAGCTATACGGACGCCTTCTTCGAAGCCATGTCGGGCCTGACCACGACCGGCTCGACGGTGATCACCGGGCTCGACCAGGCGCCCCCCGGCATTCTGATCTGGCGCTCGCTGCTGCAATGGATGGGCGGCATCGGCATCATCGTCACCGCGGTCGCGATCCTGCCCATGCTGCGGGTCGGTGGCATGCAGTTGTTCCGCATGGAATCCTCCGACCGCTCGGAGAAGGTGCTGCCGCGGGCGGCGCAGATTTCCGCCGTGATCAGCGTGATCTATGTCGGCCTGACGGTGATCTGCGCCGCCGCCTACTGGGGCGCGGGCATGACCGGCTTCGAGGCGGTGGCGCACGCCATGACGACCATCGCCACCGGCGGCTTCTCGACCTCGGACGCATCGGTGGGCCATTTCCGCAGCGCCGCGATCGACTATATCGCCACCCTGTTCATGATCGTCGGCAGCCTGCCGTTCCTGCTCTACTTCCAGGCGCTGCGCGGCCAGCCGCTGCTGCTCTGGCGCGACAGCCAGGTGCGCTGGTTCGCCGGCATCCTGGCCGTCGCCATCGCCGCGCTGGCCGGCTGGCAGATCCTGGGCAACGGCGTGGCCGTGGCGGACGCCGTGCGCTACACGTCGTTCAACGTGGTCTCGATCCTGACCGGCACGGGCTACGCCACCACCGACTATATGCAATGGGGCCCGTTCGCCGTCACCGCGTTCTTCTTCATCATGTTCATCGGCGGCTGCGCCGGCTCGACCTCCTGCGGCATCAAGATCTTCCGCTTCCAGGTGCTGTATGCCGCGGCCAGCACCCAGATGGGCCGCCTGCTGCAGCCGCACGGCGTGTTCGTGGCCCAGTTCAACCGGCGGCCGATCCCCGAAGCGGTGATGGATTCGGTGATGAGCTTCTTCTTCCTGTTCGCGCTGATCTTCGGCGTGCTGGCGGTGCTGCTGACCATGCTGGGGCTCGATCCGCTGACCAGCATCTCGGCCGCGGCCTCGGCGCTGGCCAACGTGGGCCCGGGACTGGGCGAGATCATCGGGCCGGCCGGCAACTACGCGCCGCTGTCGGACGCGGCGAAATGGCTGCTGTCGGCCGCCATGCTGCTGGGCCGGCTGGAGCTGTTCACGGTGCTGGTGCTGTTCACCCGCGCGTTCTGGGAGGCGTGAGGCCGGCTGGACCCGCCGGGCCGGCACCGGTATCGTGCCCGGCTTGGTTTCGCAATCGCCGGAGTCCCCCATGGCCGCCACCTACAGCCCGCGTGAGATGATCGAGAAGCTGGTGTCGTTCGACACCACCAGCCGGGATTCGAACCTGGAACTGATCCATTTCGTACGCGACTACCTGGCCAGGCACGGGGTCGAGTCGGCGCTGATCCACGACGAGACCGGCGAGAAGGCGAACCTGTTCGCCACCGTCGGGCCCGAGATCGACGGCGGCGTCGTGCTGTCCGGCCATACCGACGTGGTGCCGGTCGACGGCCAGGACTGGCACAGCGATCCCTTCGCCGTCGTCGAGCGCGACGGCCGGCTCTACGGCCGTGGCACCTGCGACATGAAGAGCTTCATCGCCATCGCGCTGGCCCTGCTGCCGGAATTCCAGGCCCGCGGCCTGGCCGCGCCGATCCACTACGCCCTTTCCTATGACGAGGAAGTGGGCTGCCTGGGCGTCGACGGCATCATCCGCCATATCGACGGCCTGACCACGCGGCCGCGCGCGGTCATCGTCGGCGAGCCGACCGACATGACGGTGGTGAACGCGCATAAGAGCTGCCATGGCATGGAAACCGTGCTGACCGGCCTGGAAGCCCATTCCAGCGCCACGCAGAGCGGGGTCAACACGATCTTCTACGCGGCCGAGCTGATCGGCTTCATCCAGGACCTGGCCGAGGAGATGAAAGCCAAGGCCGATCCCGAGAGCCGCTTCGATCCGCCCTACACCACCGTGCATGTCGGCACCATCCGCGGCGGCACGGCGCTGAACATCATCCCGAAGGAAACCCGGTTCGTCTGGGAGTACCGCGCCGTCCCGGGCGACGACGGCCCGGAAATCCGCGAGCGGGTCGAGGCCTTCGCCCGCGAGACGCTGCTGCCGAAGATGCGCGCGGTCTTTCCCGAGGCCGACATCACCACCCGGGAGACGGCGACGATCAAGGGCCTGGCGCCGCAGAACGGCTCGCCGGCCGAGAGCCTGGTGATGGCGCTCGCCGGCACCAACCGGACCCTTGCCGTCTCCTACGGCACCGAAGCCGGTGCCTTCCAGCATGCCGGCACGCCGACGGTGATCTGCGGGCCCGGCAACATCGCCCAGGCGCACAAGCCCGACGAGTTCATCGCCTTGAGCCAGATCGACGCCTGCACCGCCTTCATGCGCCGGCTCGGCGAGCATCTGAGCCAGGGCTGAGGCGGGATTGGGGATTGCGCGCCGATGGCACGTACCGATATCGCATGCTCCGAGACGGTGCCGCGCACCGCCTCGGAGCGTGTGAATGAATTACTCGCGCCCCTAGAAGAAGCCGTCATGCTGGCGCAGGCCAGCATCCAGCGGCATCATAATCTGTTGAAAAACAACAAAAATCGATCCTGGCCTTCGCCAGGATGACAACCTGGACGGGTTCGGTGCAATTCTTTCATACGCTCTGAGGAGCGACCCGAAGGGATGCGTCTCGAAGGATGGGCCGTCGGTCTCCGAAGCGCCGTATCCCGGCCTAATTGACCAGAAATCCGCGCAGATTGTCGTTGATCTCCTTCTCCATGGCACGGTCGAAGTCCTTCACCAGGCCCTCGGTCAGCTCGAAGAAGGTCTTGTCGCGCTCGTTCAGCGTCGCGTCCTCGGGCACGGTGCGGCTGCGCGCCGCCGAGGCGGCGGCGAAGCCGGTGCCGAGGCCGCCGGCATTGCTGACCTCGAGCCGCACCGTCATGCGGGCGACATAGCGCTCGGACTGCTCGGTGGTGAAGGCGCCGCGGATGCCGCCCTGGGTGCGCAGCTTCTCCTCGACGGCGCTGGCGTCCTGGATGATCACGGTGGCCACGCCATTGCCGCCGGCCGCCAGCAGGCGGTCCTCGATCCAGCGCCGCGCCGCGTCCGACGGCGTCAGCGGAAACTGGTGCTCCACGTTCGGCGCCGTCAGCGGCGGCACGTAGGTCTGCTGGACGTCGATCGCGGCGACGTCGAGCTTCAGCTTCGGCAGATGGCGGAACGAGACCTCCGGATAGACCGGCGACGGCGATGGCGTCTCGCAGGCCGCCAGCAGGAACGCGACGGCGGCGAAAACGGCGATGGGAAACGTCTTGATCGACACGCGCATGCCCGGACTGGTTGTTGCTGTTGCGCGATCAGCGATATCCGTGGATTGCGGCAAAATCAAGACCGCAGGTGGGATGGGTCGATTGGCATGATGCTTGACCCATCCCGCTCCCCCACCCGACCACCCACGGAAGTATGCTTGATGGGT
>JANQKO010000365.1 GCA_028281075.1 Alphaproteobacteria bacterium
GGCGAACTTGCGGACCCGAGCCGTCCGGGACGGGGACACCTATCGGATCACCGGCAGCAAGACGTGGATCACCCACGCCGCGCGCAGTGACCTGATGACGCTGCTGGCCCGCACCGACCCGGACGAGGCCGGCTATCGCGGCCTGTCGATGTTCCTGGCCGAAAAGCCGCGCGGCACCGACGCCGATCCGTTCCCGGCCGCCGGCATGACCGGCGGCGAGATCGAGGTGCTGGGCTATCGCGGCATGAAGGAATACGAGCTCGGCTTCGACGGCTTCGCGGTCAAGGCCGGAAACCTGCTGGGCGGCCAGGAGGGGCACGGCTTCAAGCAGCTGATGGCGACCTTCGAGTCGGCCCGCATCCAGACCGCGGCGCGCGCCGTCGGCGTCGCCCAGAGCGCCATCGATCTTGGTCTGGGATACGCCAACGAGCGGCAGCAGTTCGGCGGCCCGATCTTCGAGTTCCCGCGCGTGCACGGCAAGCTCGCCTGGATGGCGGTCGAGACCATGATGGCGCGCCAGCTCGTCTACTTCTCGGCGCGCGAGAAGGACCAGGACCGGCGCTGCGACCTGGAGGCCGGCATGGCCAAGCTGCTGGCCGCGCGCGTCGCCTGGTCGTCGGCCGACAACGCATTGCAGATCCACGGCGGCAACGGCTTCGCGCTGGAGTATCCGATCAGCCGGGTGCTCTGCGACGCCCGGATCCTGAACATCTTCGAGGGCGCCGGCGAGATCCAGGCCCAGGTCATCGCCCGCCGGCTGCTGGAGAGCCGGAACTGACCGCATCGTCATGCCGGCTTCCGAGCCTGTGAAGAGATTACTCGCGACCCAAAGAATGCCGTCATGCTGGCGCAAGCCAACATCCAGCGGCATCGCAACCTGTTGAAAAACAACAAACATGGATCCTGGCCCCCGGCCTGCGCCGGGGCAGGCTTCGCCAGGATGACAACAAGGGAGCATCGGTGCGATTTCTTCACAGCCCCACGGGCCGGCGGGGGCGTGGTTGAGAGATTGCCGCCGAGGCGAGGGCCCGACGACCGGAGGCGTCACGCCGTCCGCAGGATCACCGTGGGCCCGAACGGCTGGTCGCCGTCGATGTCGATCGCCTGCCTGTCGTCGCGCAGGATCACCGGCGGTACGAACCAGCCCATGCGCGCGGTCCGGGCGGCCGGTTCCGGGCCGGTATAGAGGGTTTCGACGCCCGCCGCGCGGCATTCGTCCAGCAGCGTCCGCCGCGCGTCGCGAAAGACCTCGGCGATCATCGGCGCGATCGATTCCGGTTCCTCCGACGCGGTGTCGTAGCGCACGGCATCGAAAATGCCCGTCAGCCCCGCCACCAGGTCATCGACGCGGGCCGGCGCGACCTGGACGATCTGGCCGCCATGGCCGGGCCGGGCAGCATGGCTCAGAACCCCCTCGGCGATGCCGCCGATCATCGTATCGAGGTCGGCGTCGGCCGGTACGGCCGTCCGGACGGGATCGCGGAAGCAGGACATGATGGGCGTGTTGTTGTTCGCGGCCGCGCGCGCCACGCTTCGACCGGTCCGGCGCGCGCCCTGGAACCCGAGCTCGGACAGGCCGGCCTGCGCCGCCAGCGCGGCGCCCGCGTCGATGCCGGTGCCCTGCACGAGGTTCAGGACGCCGGCCGGCAGCCCGGCCGCCTGCAGGCATTCGGCAAGGCGGACCAGCGACAGGGGCGCGCGCAGCGAGGGGTTGACGACGCAGGCACCGCCCTCGGCCAGCGCCGGCAGCAACCTGCTGCAGGCATGCGCGAACGGACCGCTCCAGGACAGGATCTGGCCGACCACGCCGGGCGGTCGGGCGGGCACCTGCCAGGCCATGCCACCCCTGGGCAGCGTCATCGCGATCTCGGCCCGGGCCCGGGCAACCGGCAGGCCGGTGTCGCGGGCTTCCAGCGTGGCGATGCCGTCGATGTCCGTTTCGATCAGCGCCACGGCGCGGCGGATGACGGCCAAGCGGTCCGCGGGCGGGCGCCGGAACCAGTCCGGCAGCGCCGCCTCGGCCGCCGCCAGGGCGCGGGCGACGTCGAAACGCGACGACAGCGGCACGGCGGCGATGACCCGGCTGTCGGACGGATCGTAGATGTCGAAGTCGTAACCCTCACGGGTGAAGACCCAGTCGCCGCCGATGAAGTTGCGCTCGAAATGGTCGGGATCGTGGGTCACCCGGACGGCCTCAGACGAAGCGGTCGAAGAACACCCGGTCGGCCGGGATGGCGTTGGCGCCGACCGTTTGCGTCAGCACCGCGTCGACCATGCCGCCGGGCCCGGCGAGATAAAGGTCCGCCGCCGACAGATCGGGCTCGCCGCGCCGCATGACCTCGCCGACCAGCCCGGCCTCGACGGGCAATGGACAATCGTCCGGCCGTCCCTCGCGCAGCGCCAGCGTCGCTCGGACCCGCGGATACCGCGCCGCGAGCGCGGCGATCTCGTCGACGCAGAACAGGGCGGCCGGCGTGTCGACGCCGAAATAGAGATGCAGCGGCTTGTCCGGCCACAGGCCGGCGGCGCGGCGCAGGATCGACAGCATCGGCGCCAGGCCCGAGCCGCCGGCCAGCGCCACCAGCGGCCGGGGACTGTCCTCGCGCAGATAGCCGCGGCCGTAGGGCCCCTCGAGGTCGACGCGATCGCCGGCGGTCAGCCGTTTGAACAGAACGTCAGTCGCCCCGCCGCCGGGCTTGGCCTTGATAAGAAACTCCAACCGGTCGTCGCCCGCCGGCGCGTTCGCCATCGAATAGGCGCGGTAACCGCCGTCGCCCGGCAGTCGCAGCAGCACGAACTGGCCGGCCAGGAAGTCGACGGGCGCCGCGGCCTGCAGTACGAAGCGGCGGACGCCATCGCAGAGGTCGGCGATCTCGGTGACCTCGGCCAACATCGGCCGGGGCACCGGTTCCGCATTGCCGGCCCCGGCCCGCACGCCGATCGTGCAATCGCCCGTCGGCAGGGATTGGCAGCAGAGGATGCGGTTGCCTTTCGCCCGGTCGCGCGGCGACAGGCCCGGCGCATCCGGCCAGCGCATGCTCACGGCGCCGTCGGTCAGCCGCGCCTTGCACGAGCCGCAGGCGCCGCTGGCGCACTCGTAAGGCATGGCCAGGCCGGCGGCGAGGCCGGCCCGCAGCAGCGTCTCGTCGGACCGGCAATCGAAGGACGCGCCGCTGCCCGACAGCGTAATCCGGTAGGACCGCGCCCCGTCGCCGCCGTCAGGCATCGTGGGTCAGGCCGGCGTCCCGCTGCAATTGCTGCCAGGCGCTGCGCAGCTCGGCCTCGACCTCGCCGGCGACCATGCCGTCGGCGTGCTGCGCGACCAGCTTGGCGCCGGCGACGACGATGGCCTCGCCGGCCTCCTGCCAGGCCTCGACATGGCCCCAGATCACGTCGCGATTGGCCCGGTCGGCGGCGATGGCATGCCGGCATGCCGCCGTCGCGAAGCGCTGATGCCGCTCGGTGTCGCGATAGAGGTTATCGGCGATCAACGCATCGAGGCCGGCATCGAGCGACCGGGCCACCCGGGCGAACTGCCGCAGGAAGATGTCGTCGCAGATCGGCTTGACCACGAGATTGGTGGCGATCAGCGCCTCGTCCCAGGCGAAGGTGACGAGCAGCCGTTCGGTCGCCTCGCGCATCGGCTGCCAGAGCGGGTCGCTCTCCCAGATCCCGCGCTCGTTGCTGCCGAAGCCGTGGGTCGGATGCGCGAGATCGAGCTGCTTGGTGCGGTAGGCGATGCGCTGGACCCGGCGCAACTGGTCGGCCGCCTGGAACGAGGCGCCGTTGGCGACGTAGCTGGATGCCGCGATCTGCTGGATATAGGCCGCCATCATCTGCTGGCCATGCACCAGATAGCGGCCGGGCGTCAGGCAGGAACCGAGGCAGGCCAGCGCCGCGCTCGACAGCGTCTCGTCCGACGGCCGGCGCTCGGTGTATTCCTCCAGCAGGTTGTCGACATAGGCCTCCTGCTCGTCCTGCAGGCGGACATACTTGCCATAGGTGAGCTGGTCGGGGTCGCGGAACTCGTCCCAGTTGTCGACCTTCAACGCAATGTCGTCGCGGTATTTCTTGAGCCAGACATTGCCGTGGACGTCGGGGCCCATCTCCAGCGGCGTCTCGCCGGCGGTATGGTTCATGCCGTGGGTGACGACCTCGTATTCCGTCGGCTTGCGGCCGAGATCGCCCAGCGAACTCCAGGTCTTGCGGCGCCGTTCGCGCCGGTTGCCGGCTGCCTGTGCCATGTCTTCCTCCCCTCGGGCCGGTGGCCGGCCGCGTCAGTTGCTGTAGAACCAGACCATCTCGTCCCATTTCGAGCGCATGCGGCCCTTGAAGGCCGGCATTTCCGCTTCCAGCAGGGCGAGATCGAAGTCCCGGCCGAGATGCTTTTCGAGCGACGTCTTGGTCAGCCGGCATTCCCGTTCGGTGTGGATGCGCACATAATCGCCGCGGTCGACGACGGTCACCTCGCTGTGCGGGTTGTCCTCGGCCACGGCGTCGATCACGGCGTCGGCCAGATCGCCGGCGCGGATCACCGGGCCGACCAGGTCCTCGCTCAGGTTCTCGGCGGCATCGGCTGTTTCGTTCATGTCCTTCTCCCTGTTCGCGGTCCGCGGCCTCAGGCAACCGGCCGGTCGCCGACGAACACGCGGCCGTCCTCGACCTTCACCGGAAAGCGCGTCAGGCAAACCGTCGCCGGGTTGACGCCGTTGCCGGACGCGGCATCGAACTGCCACTGATGCGCGCTGCAGATCAGCACGCCGGCCTCCGTCAACTCGCCGTCGGCCAGCGACACGCTCTGGTGCGGGCAGATGCCGTCATAGGCGTGGTAGCGGCCGTCGAGACGGACCAGCAGCACCTCGTGCTCGCCGACATCGAAAGCGTCCATCTCGCCGTCCCACAGCTCGTCCTCGGCGCAGACCTCGACATAGCTCACGCCGCCGGCCGGAATGTCGGCGGTAGCGCCGGTCACGTCTTCCATCTGACGTCGAACCATTGCAGCGGCGGCACCGGCGTTTCGCCCATCAGCGCCGCCAGCGTCTGCCCGCCGTCCAGCACCCGGTCGTCCAGCAGCACCTCGTAGCCGTCGGCGTCCGCGTTGACCGGCATCCGGCGGCCGACGGCATGGACGGCGACCTTCTCGGCGATCTGGTCCATGGAGTCCTCGGTGTCGACCGCCACCAGGTGCGGCACGAAGTCGCCGTCGAAGCGGCCGATAATGGGAAACAAGGCCATCAGATCCTCCCCGCCCGGCTCATTCCGCCGCCTGCAACGGCTGTTCGGCCTCGTCCCGGGCCCAGCGATAGTCGTAGGCGTCGTCGCCCATCACATCCGGCGTCAGGCCCATCCAGTTGAGGCCGCCTTCCAGGTTCATCGGCTGGATCTGGCCGGCGATGAAGCGGTCGACGACGTTCATGTGGCCGGCATAGCGCGCCGGATCGAGCTCGAAGACCCAGCGCGAGACGTCGGAGTCGAAGTGATAGACCCGGCCCTCGTACTCGACCTGCTGCTTGCCCAGGTGATGCCGGTCGATGGCCGAGCCGAGCGGCAACTGGGTCAGGTTGCAGAGCGCGGGCAGCGTCTCGGGCAGGGTCTTGTCCATGCGGCCGGCGCGGATGTTCTCGATGATCTGGTCCCAGAGCACGCCCCAACTGTCGTCCCAGGACGGGTACTTCTCGTTCAGCCAGCGGCGCTCGGCCGGGGAGATGCCGCCGTTCGGCTTCCAGAACAGCGTCGGCCGCCAGAACCAGGTGCCGATATGCAGCGCGTGGTGGCCATGGTCGAGGGCGAGCAGGAACTTGTCCCAGTACCACGGCAGCTTCAGGCCGTAGTCGCGCAGGATGCGTTCGTGGTGCTTGACGATCCACTCCAGCATGAATTCCTTGAACGACATCTTCCGCTTCTCGACCGGCGTGTAGTAGTCCATGGCCGTGCCGGTCAGTGTCTGGAACAGCCGGAACGCGCGCCAGAAGGCGACGTCGATGATGCGCTGCGCGCGGGCCGGATCGTGCTTGATGACCACGTCCAGCGTCGGGAAGCCGACCTGCGCGTGGCGCGCCTCGTCGGTCTGGATGCTGGACAGCAGGTTCGAGAAGTTGATGTCGCCGGCCTCCATGGCATCCGAGGCCAGCGCCACGAACTGCATGTTGGTGAAGCCGTGCTCGACGGTCAGGCTGGTGGCCAGCGCCGCCTCGATGCAGCCGGCGTTCAGCATCACGTCGTCGAAGAAGTTGCGCACCGCGATCACGCCCCACTCGTTGGTGTGGAACGCCTTCTGGCACCAGTCGAAGCGCGGCTCGTCCTTCAACAGGTCGTGCGAGAAGCGCAGGTCGAGCTGGGCGTGGCGGATCTCGTCCAGCATGCCGAACACGCCCAGGCTGCGCCATTTCGGCGACGGCGCGAAGCGGCAGAACCGGCTCTGCATCGTCACCGCCATCTGCTCGACCATGCAGGTCGTGCCCATGTGCAGGTGCGAGGAGGCCCGGTGGCCGGGGTCGAGATGGGCGTAGAGGTCGGCGCGGATCATGGCGTCGCGGATGGCGCCGACGCCGGTCTCCTTCTCGCGCTGCACCTTGACATAGTCGCGGTAGGAGACGCGGAACGGCTCCTCCCAGTCCTCCCAGGCCTCGGGCGGGATGCCGTTGGCGCCGACCCAGGCCTCGGGAAAGGCCTCGTCCCGGTCGACGTAGCTGAAGCTCCAGTCGACGTCGCGGGCGATGTCGTACCAGTCGTCGCGGTTGAGTAATGCCATGTCAGGTCCTTTCGCGTTGACCCCGGCCCTCGCGGCCGGCCGCGCGGGCCGGCCGGCGGATGCATTGCGGTGGTGGTTCCGCCGTCAGGCGGCTTCAGCGCCCGGCGCGGTGCCGAAATCGAGATCGAAGCGCTCGCGCATCCGCGCCACGTAGTCGACGAAGGACCGCTTGCCGCGGATATAGTCGCGCCCCGGCCAGGCGAACGGGCTCTCGATCGTGTGCGTCAGGATCGAGAACACGGCCGCGTCGATCGAGGTCGGGTTCGGGCCCATGAAGAAGCTCTTGTGGTGCAGGAAGTCTTCCATGGCGTCGACGTCGGTCTTGAAGGTCTCGAGGACCTCCTCGTCGGTCTTCAGGCCCATGCCCTGATGCACGAACTCGTCGCGGATATGCACGCGGAAGGCGTCGAGCGCCTCGCGCACCTCGGCCGGGATCTCGGTGGCGCCGCCGCAGATGATCGGCACGTAGGTCTCCCAGCCGCTGTCCATGCGCCAGCGCGGCTGGATCACGCCCGACCAGTAGAGATGCTCGTCGATCAGCCGCATCCAGGCCAGGCTCACGGCCTTCTCCTCGCGGGTCAGGCCGGCGTCCAGCTTGTCGCCGTACTTCGCCTTGTGATAGGCGATGATCTCGTTGGAATCGGCCACCTTGCCGCCGTCGTCGTCGATGATGTAGGGCAGCTTGCCGCGCGGCGCGTCCTCCTGCAGGCGCGACAAGTCCTGCGGCACCAGCTCGAACGGATGTCCGACCATGCGCAGGTAATTGGCCAGCTTGGAGACATAGGGGCTGATGCAGGCGACGGTCCAGCCCGGTACGTATTGATAGACCTTCATCATTTGATCGTCCTCCCGTTCGTTATTGACCCGAATTACCGAATGCGTTGCCGGCGGGCCGTGTTCTTGGCGGATCAAACGGTCCTAGGTTCCCCACCTCACCACGGCAGATATTCCCCGTTCGCGTGCCGGAACCGGCCGGCGGTTTCCGGCGTCAGCTCGTCCATGTTGCGGATCAGGCCGGCCGCCGCCTGGTCCGGCTGGATATAGTCGAAGTCGCCGGGCAGATCCCTGGTCAGGTCGGTCGCGACCATGCCCGGATGCAGCAGCAGCACCGAGACGCCGCGTTGCGACAGATCGTGGTGCAGGTTGAGGCCGACCATGTTGGCGGCGCATTTCGAGACCCGGTAGGCGTACATGCCGCCACTGCCGTTGTCGGCCAGCGAGCCGACCCGGCTGGTGACGATGCCGAGCTTGGAACCTTCGTCGAGGCGGTCGAGGACGGCCTGCGCGATGCGGAGCGGACCGATGGTGTTGATCTCGATCTGCCGCCGGACGTCGTCGAAGTCGATCCGGCCGAGCTCGTCCAGCCCGAGCACGCCGGCGACGTGAATGACCACGTCGAGCCGGATGTCCTCGCCACGCAGGGTGTCGCCGAGCCGCCGGGCGGCCTCGTCCGAGGTGACGTCGATCTGCCGGATCACCCGGATGCCCTGACGGGTCAGGTCGTCGCCGTCGCCGAGGCAGGCGGCGATGACCGCGTCGCCGCGGGCATGCAACTGCCGGCAGATGGCATGGCCGATGCCGCGATCGCCGCCGACGATCAGATAGGTCGCCATGTCGCCGCCTCCCCCCGCGCGCCCGTTCTAGTCGTCCGCCGCGGACATGTCGGCGGCGCGGGCCCGTTCGGCGCCGACCGCGCCACTGGCCCGGAGCCGTCCGATTTCGGCCTCGGACAGCCCGATCTCGGACAGGATCTCGTCATTATGCTCGCCCAGCAGGGGCGCGCCGACGCGAATGCCGGCCGGCGTCCGCTGATAGCGCGCCGGCGGCCGGGCCTGCCGCAGCCTGCCGGCGGCATGATGGTGGTATTCGACAATGCAGTCGCTGGCGACGACCTGGGGGAAGCCGATCACCTCGTTGCGGGTCAGCGCCGGCGCGCAGGGCACGCCCTCGGCCTCCAGCCGTTCCAGCCATTCCGCCGTCGTGCGCGTCTTCAGCACGTCTTGCGTCATCCGCAGCCGCTCGTCGACGTGACGGTCGCGGGCCGACGGTGTCGCAAAGCGCTCGTCCTCCAGCCAGTCCGGCCTGTCGAGCGCCCGGGTCAGCGCCACCCATTCCTTGTTGCTCATCACGGCGACGGTCATGAAGCCGTCTTTGGTTTCGTAGATCAGGTCGATGAAGCTGGCCGCCGCCTGGTTGCTGGTCGGGCGTTCGGGATAGGTCTGGGCGCCGAAGTCGCTGGCCCACAGGAAGGCGAGCACGGCGTCGAGCATGGACAGCTTGACGTGCTGGCCCTCGCCGGTGCGGGCGCGGGCGAACAGGCCCGAGGATATGGTCTGGGCCGCGGTGATGGCCGAGACCTTGTCGGGCAGCACCGTGCGCACCAGCCGCGGCCGCTCGGCGTCCGAGCCCGCCTGCACCGTGGTCAGGCCGGAGACCGCCTGGATCACCGGATCGTAGACCGGCTTGCCGGCATAGGGACCAGCCTCGCCGAAGCCCGAGATCGAGACG
>JANQKO010000367.1 GCA_028281075.1 Alphaproteobacteria bacterium
TGCCCCGGCGCAGGCCCGGGGCCGCCATGCATGGGCACCCGACCGCCGGCGCGGCGCTTGCCCGCGAAGCCCATGGATGCCGGCCTCCGCCGGCATGACAACGGGGGGGGCGGGAAGCCGGCGATTTCTTCGCGTTCCGAGTCGGACTCTACGGGCAGGCCGAGATGTCGGGCGAGGTCAGGACCAGGCGGATCAGCTCGGACTGCCGCGAGGTTTCCGTCTTGGCGAAGACCTGTTTCAGGTAGGTCCGGGCGGTGCCGATGGTGACGCCGCAGCGTTCCGCCGCCGCCTCGAGCCGGTCGCCCATGGCGAGCGCGTGCACCAACCGCGACTCGGCGCCGGTCAGATCGAAAAGCCGCGCGATCGCCGGCGGCGCCGGCGGCCGCGCGGTCTCCGGATCGGCGACGAACAGCACGGCCAGGGCATCCGCCGCGCCGGCGGCCCCCTCGATGGCCGACACGGCGAGGCTGAGAGGACGGCCGAGCGACGGCCGGCCCAGCGCCAGCATGCCCTCGCCCAGCGCCGCCCCGTCGCCGGTGGCGGCCGCCCGCACCAGCCGGTGCAATTCGGCGGTCTGCCGGGGATCGCCGGCGCGGCAGATCCGGCCCACGCCGAGCGTCAGGCCGTCCCCCGCCGACAACAGGCCGGCGCCGGCGGTGTTGGTCAGCAGCACCCGCGCCGACGCGTCCAGCACGATCACCGCGAGCGACAGGCGGTTCAGCGCCGCCAGGCCGGCCCGCGCGGCCGGACCGTCCCCGCCGGCGGCAGCGGACGGCCGCAGGTCGGCCAGCGCCGCGGCCACGCCGTCGCGCAGGCGCTCGGGCGCGCAGGGCTTGGTGTAGAAGCGGAACACGCCGGCGGAATTGATCGCGTCGACGGCCGTATCGAGATCGGCCGTGCCGGTCAGCATGATGAAGCGGGTCCCGGCCAGATGCGGGCGCATGGCGACCACCATCTCCAGCCCGGTCAGGCCCGGCATCTTCATGTCGGCGACGACGACATGCGGCCGGACCCGCCGCGCCGTGTCGAGGGCGGTCCGGGGGTCGGTCTCGAAATGCAGGTCGTAACGGGCGGTATCGCCGGCGAAGGTCCGCCGCAAACCGTCCAGGACCGCATCCTCGTCATCGACGAACAGCAGGCGCGCCGCATCCGTCATGGCGGCAGCTTGCCCCGACCGGCTTACGGATTTCTAAATAGCGGGAAAATTGTAGGAGCATGGCGATAAACGCCAGCGGGCGGAAACCGGCGGACGCTCCATCTACCCCCCATTTGAGGATTTCGACGGCGTCGCGGGACGCCTAGATTGCCGTCACCCGCAACGACAGGAGCCGGTTCATGCCCACGACGCCGCCGGCCGCGACCGGGCCCCGCAGCAGGATGCGCGCGGCGCGAGGTCCACCACCGCCTCGCGCCGCCCGCATTCGGGTCCGCCGGATCGCGGCCGGCGGCGCTATTCCAGGGTCTGGAACAGCCGGATCATCAGCGCCGTACGCTCGACCAGGGACGAGTAGTAGATATGCTCGTCGTGGCTGTGGGCGCCATAGCCGTCGGCGCCGAGCCCGTCGAGCGTCGGAATGCCGAGCGCGCCGGTGAAATTGCCGTCGCTGCCGCCGCCGGTGATCTTGCAGTCCTCGAGCTGGAAGCCGATATCGGCGGCCAGCGCTCTCGCATGCTCGAACAGGGCGGCGATCTCGGGCGTCTTCACGTAGGGCGGGCGGTTCATGCCGCCGGTGACCGTCACCTCGACATCCGGATCGAAGCTGGTGAAGCCCAGGACCCGGGCGCAGATCTCCTCGGCGATCTCGGGCGTGGGGACCCGCATGTCGACCTCGGCGGTGCATTCCGCCGGCACCACGTTCATCATCGTGCCGCCCGAGACGCGGCCGACATTGGCCGTGACCCCGGTCTCGTAGTCGGTCAGCTCCTCGATGCGCAGGATCTGGCGCGCCATCTCGCGGATGGCGCTGCGGCCGTCCCGATGGCTGGCGCCGGCATGCGAGGGCCGCCCTTTTACATGGATCCAGAACTGCGCGACGCCCTTGCGGCAGGTCACGACCTTGCCGCCCTCGCGCGCCGGTTCGGTGACCAGCACATACTTGTTCTTGCGCGCCTCGGCCTCGATCATCTCGCGCGAGACCGGGCTGCCCACCTCTTCTTCCGGGATGTAGAGAAAGGTGATCGGCAGCGGCGTCTCCTCGCCGTTGCGCACCAGGTGCCGGTAGGCGTGCTGGGCGATATAGGCGCCGGCCTTCATGTCGTAGATGCCGGGACCGTAGACCTTGTCGCCGTCGCGGCGGACCGTGAGGGTCTCGTCGATGATGCCGATGGCGTGCACGGTGTCGATATGGCTCAACACCAGGATGCCCGGCCCCTCGCCGCCCCACGGCGTCCGCACCTTCAGGATATCGCCGTAGCCGTCACGGCCGGGCGTGCGCTCGATACGCGCGCCGAGCTGCCGGGCGCCGTGCTCGACATGATCGGCCATGCGGTTGACGGCCGCCGCGTCGAACGACGGCGACTCGATCTCGACCCAGCCGAGAATGCCCCGCAGGATCTCCTCGGCATCGAGGCTGGGCAGGTTCGAGCCCACGGCGACGGTCCGGTCGTTCGGCATGACGGATACGACTCCCCAACGGATGATTGAACGGGTCCCCGGCGAACGTTAGCCGGATCGGCGGGATAGCAAAAGCCCGCGCGGCGCCGGCGACGCCATCCGGGTTCGGGCTTGCCCGGACGCCCCGGCCATGGGATGTGATGGGCATGCGCCGGTCGACCAGGAACGGGTTCGGATGGCGCCGCCTGCTGCTGTCGGCGGCGGCCGGCGCGGCCGTCGCCGGTCCGGCCCCGGCGGCGGACGAGACGCTGCCGGCGGACGTCGCCTCGGGCTGGGTGTTCGCCCGGAGCCTGCCGGACGGGTTCCGGACGCACGGCTACCGGGTCGTCTCGAAGGCCGACGGGCATCCGGTGCGCGCCGGCGCGCGGTCGCTGCGGTTCGAGGTCCGGGCCGGCGATTGCGGCCGCGATCCGCGGCGGTTCGGCTGGGATGACTGCGCCCGGGACCGCGAGCGGCACGAGCTGATCCAGCGCGGCGAGCGGCAGCGGCACGGCCAGACCTTCTGGTACGGCTGGTCGGTCTTCGTGCCGGCGGACTGGCCGAACGTCTTTCCGACCAAGGTCGCGATCGGCCAGTTCCATCAGCGCGGCGATCACGTCGTCTGGATGTTCCAGAACGCCGACGGCGGCCTGCATGTCGACAACCAGGTGCCGGGCCATACGGTCGCGCGGTCGCCGCTGATCACGGCGGGAGCGTTTCGCGGCCGTTGGCACGACATCGCGGTACATGCCCGCTGGTCACGCGGATCGGATGGCTTCTTCCGGGTCTTCGTGAACGACAAGCCGGCCTACGATCATGCCGGGCCGACGATGACGGCCGATGAGGTCTATTTCAAGTTCGGCATCTACCGCAGCTTCGTCGGCCGCTGGCGCGCGGCGACCGGCAAGCGGGACCTGCCGACCCAGGTTCTTTACCTGGACGAAATCCGCCGCGGGCCGACGCGAGCCTCCGTGACGCCGCCCCCGCGCTGACGGTTCCGAGGCCGGCCCTAAGGAGCAATGGCTGAAATCGCAGGAAACTTGCCGGCCAAACGGATTACGAAGCCGCCAAGGCAATTCTCAGATCACGCACGCACATCGCGAGCCAGCGGCATCAGAAAAGATTCGAGGTGTTCGATGACCTCTGCGAGCGTCCCCGGCGCAAGGGTGACATGGTGGATGAAGGCATCCCATTGTTGGCGCTTCTGGAGATCGGCGGCGAATACGGCGCCAAGACCGTCGGGCGTTTCCGTCGGGATGTCCGTATCGCGGCGTTCGAAGGTCGCGGCGATGGCACGTGTGAGACGATCGGGGTCATAGTCGAAGGCACGACTCAAGACCCACAGGTCGTAATAGTCCTTCATCCGGCTGTTGGCGCGACCGAGGGCGACGATCGCCTGGAACTTCTCGGCGATTACCGTCTCGCGAGCATAGCCGCGCAGGCGTGGCGCCGGCATGTCGAGAAGAACCGGATAGTCGAGCAGTTCGGCCGGCGGTTCCGTCGCATCTCCAAAGCCCACATCGACGGTGATCTTGATCCGTGCGCCGCCGATGTCCGCGGTCGTCCGAAGGCGCAGCCCGCCATAGACATTGTCGTCGCGGATGCGTTCAATCCGCGCGGTCTCGGCGTCGAAACCGACAGCGTCGGGATAGTCGGTATCGAGAATGCCTTTGAAGACGGCGAGCAACGCCTCCGGGTCGGGATCGCCATAACCCAAAAGGTCCAGATCGCGTGTGCCACGGAAGGGCTCATCGAACCAGGTCATCAGCAACATCGCGCCTTTCAAGACGAACTGGTCGGCATGGGGCGACCGGCTGAGCCGATAGAGCAACCGCTCAATCGCGTAGCGCGTGAGCACGAGGTCGAAAATCTGCCCCTTCGCCTTGGCGATCTGCAGAAGGCGCGCCCGAACCGACGCGCCAAGGTTCTTGGTCTCTTTAGCCACTGGCGGTGAGCGCTTCGAGATAGGGGCGGACGACGGTAGCGATGCCACCGCGCTCGGCGGCGCGGGCGATTTCGGCAGGCGTCGCCTTGCCGTGGCGCAGTGCTTCCTGCAAACCCTCCAGCGCCACCGCCTGCCCTATCGTCCGGCGATGACGGAAGCCATCTGCAACGGTCTTCGCCACGTCGAAGATCTTCACCGATACGCCCTCGATCCGCGTGGTGATCACACCCTCGGTCAGATAGGCGTCGGTAAAGCGAACGGTCCTGATCGGCGGGCTGTCCGATTTGGGTGACCAATCCTTGAGGCCGATGGCGATCCAAACGGCGCGCGGAAGCTGATCGGTCAAACCGTGATAGGCAAGCGCCGAGACCAGGCAAACAACGCCTTTGGGCACGCGCTTGGCCGCCTCTGCCAAGCTGTGATGGACATCGAGTGGTGCGTCCGGCAATTGATAGAGCCCTCGCCCCAGCCGCGTGACCTGGCCGTGCTCGACCATCCGGCTCACCGTCGCCGCGGTGATGCCGGCCGCCTTGAACTCGAACAAACGCACGATGCCCTTCTGTTCCAGGAGTTCGTACGCCCGATCCCGCTGAGTGAGGATTTGGATCATTGATACAAAACCAAAAATCATAAGTTCTGTATATATAGATTTTGTATCATCTCGGCCGAAAAAATGCAAACCAAGCCCACACCGCCGGCTCCGGACCAGATAGGCACCGCCGCCGCGCTGACGGTCCACAGGCCGGCTCGGAACGAAACACGTGTAACCAATTCGTCAGCTACCCCCTTCGTCTTCACCGGGCTTGACCCGGTGATCCAGAACCGCGCCTGGGGCAGGTGCCGCCTGGATTGCCGGATCACGTCCGGCAATGACCAGGTGGGGAGACGGTCTGCCAGGTTATTGGCGCCTGTTCGCGTCGATCTCTCAGAACAGCACCAGGCCCGGCACCTTGACGCGGACGCGGTAGAGCGAGGTCGAGGCCGTCACGAACAGGCCGCAGAGGTCGTCGTCGCCCCAGGTGAAGTTGGCGACGACCTCCGGGAAACGGATCACGCCGAGGCAGCCGCCGTCCGGATCGAACACGTGGATGCCGCCGGGGCCGGTGCAGAACAGGTTCTCCGCGCTGTCGATCTTCATGCCGTCGGGCGCGCCGTCGCCCGCGCCGGCCGGCGCGGCCCAGACGCGGCCGTTGCTGAGCGTGCCGTCGGCGCCGACATCGAAAACGCGGATATGGGCATGCTCGGTGTCGTTGACGAAGAGGCGCGTTTCGTCGCGGCTGAAGCACAGGCCGTTCGGCTGGCCGAAATCGTCGGCCAGCAGCGTCAGCCGGTTGTCACCGGGCTCGATGCGGTAGACGCCGCGGAACGGCAGCTCGACCTCGCGCGGCACGCCGTAATACTCCAGCCGGCCGTAGGTCGGGTCGGTGAAATAGATGCCGCCGTCGCTCTTGACGACGATATCGTTGGGACTGTTCAGCGCCTTGCCGTCCCAGTGGCTCGCCAGCACCTCGATGGCGCCGTCGGGACCGGTGCGGGTGACCCGGCTGGTGGCGTGCTCGCAGGTGACGATGCGGCCCTGGCGGTCATAGGCGTTGCCGTTCGCCTTGTTGCTCGGCCGGCGGAAAGTCTCGATGCCGCCGTCGGCGCGCCATCGCCGCATGTGATCGCCCGGCATGTCGCTGAAGATCAGATGGCGTTCCCTCGGGTGCCAGATCGGCCCCTCGGTGAAGGCGAAACCACCGCCGATCTGCTCGATCTCGACATCGTCGCCGACGACGTCGCGGAAGCCATCCCGCCGGATCTCGACATTCATCCGTCCACCCCCCGGTTACAGCCAGTATTGCAGCACGTATTCCCACGGCCCCTCGACGTTGACGAGGTCGACCCGCTGCAGCCTGATGCGGTAGCCGCCGTCCGTCCTCGCCAGCTCGTGCCGGTACTTGCCGGCGAAATGACGCATCTCGTCGTTGCGGTATTCGCTGACATGGAAGCGCGAGCGGGCGACGATATCGCCGGTCTCGGGATCTTCGGCGTCGATGACGACGTTGGAGACCACATGGCTCATGCGGTTCGGCGGCCGTTGGGAATGGGCGCGCGGATGGCTGATACGCTTGATGCGCATGTCCATCAGGAAGGCGTCCTCGTAGAAGATGTTCGGCACGCCCTCGCCATGGTCCTGGTCCTCCGAGACCGGCATCCAGTAAAGGCCGTCGTCGGTGAACAGCGGCAGCCAGTCGTCCCAGCGCCGTTCGTCCAGCACCTCGGCCTGGCGGTAGAGGAACTGCTCGACGGCGCGCTGGGTTTCGGCGCTGACGGCGCCGTTCGCGTTGCCCGCCATCTCAGGCCCCCGCCGCCATGTATTCTTTCCAGGCCCGGAACTGGTTGCGCATCGGCGCCTCGCTCATGCCCGTGACCGAGGTGATGACGCCGTCGGTTTCGGTGTCCTGGCCGGCGTTGCGGTGGAAGCTGACCCACTCGCCGCCGTCCAGTTGCAGGCCCTGGTGACAGGACCAGAAGTTGTGCAGGTCATCGGCGTTGACCATCGTCGACGGCGAGTTCACATGATAGTAGTACGCGAGCGCGCGGCGGTAGATCGCTTCCGGCGCGCCCTTCAGCCGGAAATGCCAGATCTCGGTCAGCGTGCGGTCGGCGCCGAGCGGCCGCACGGCGCGGAGCTGTTGCAGCGGCGACTGCACCGAGAGGCACGGATAGACCAGCACGTGGTGGATGTTGACGCCGAGGATCTCCTGGGCGCGTTCCTTGCCGTAGGCCTTTTCCATCACGGCTTCGTATTCGAGCGTGTCGGGATCGCGCGGGCGCAGGCCCATATAGCCCTGCAGGATGCAGTGGCCGTGCGGGAAGCCGACGGTTTCCAGCGAATCCCACTTCTCGAACGGCAGCGAGAAGGCCGACAGCATGCCGTAGGACATCGGCGGCTTCTCGCCGGTGCGGTCCTCGTAGTCGCGTTCCACGGCCGAGGCCGCGACGCCCGTCGATTCATGCGTAATGGAGGGATGCAGCGCGTCGAGCTGGTTCTCGAGAAAGATCTTCCAGTTCGATTTCTGAACGACGCGGAAGCAGTTCGGCACCACCTCGACCTCGCCGTCCGGCGCCCGGTCGCACATGTCGTCAAAGGCGACCCTGGCGCCGCCGAGCCAGGTTTCGAGATCGGGGCCGTCCGCCGACAAGCTGGCGAAGACGAAGCCGCGATAGCTGCCGGAACGCTCGGCCGGCTTGACCCGCGCGTCGGGGCTGTCCATGGACAGGCGGGTGTTGTCGTAGCCGTCGCGGACCGGGATCTGCCGCACGCTGCCGTCCATGTAGAACTGCCAGGCATGGTAGGAGCAGCGGAAGGCCTTGCCGGCATTGCCGTGCTGCTCGGGGCAGAGCAGCGCGCCCCGGTGCGGACAGCGGTTGTAGAGCACGTGCACCCGGCCATCGTCGCCACGCGACATGATCATGCGCTGCTTGCCGATCATCGTAGTCCAGAAGTCGCCCGGGTTCGGTACCTGGCTCTCGTGGCCGACATAGATCCAGGACTTGTGGAACAGCCGTTCCATCTCCAGGTCGAAGACCGCCTCGTCAGTATAGCAGGCCCGGTGCACCCGGTCCGGCTCGACCAACCGGTCGACGTCGAATCCGCCATTCGTGTTCATGCCAAGCGCCTCCCGTCGCATCTTATCTGCCGGAACGATAGCGAATCCGCCCGGCCTTCGCCAACACGCGCGGTGGTGCTAGGCTTTCAACCGGCGGCCGCAGAGCCGCGACAAAAAGAACACGAGAGGAGGCGAGCAATGGGACCGACACACAAGCTGCGCCGGGCGGTCATGGCGGCGTTGCTGCCGGCGGGACTGATCACGACGGCGGCGGCCGAGGAGGTCAAGATCGGCGTCGTGCTGACCTATTCCGGCGGCGCCGCGTCGTTCGGCGAGCAGATCGACCGGGGCATGAACCTCTATCTGAAGCAGCACCCCGAGGCCTTCGGCGGCCACGAGGTCAAGCTGATCAAGCGGGACTCCAAGCGGCCCGGCGGCGACATCGCCAAGAACGCGGTGCAGGAGCTGATCACCCGCGAGAAGGTCGACATCCTGGCCGGCTTCGTGTTCTCGCCGAACGCCATGGCGAGCGCGCCGCTGGCGACGCAGGGCAAGGTGCCGATGATCGTGATGAACGCCGGCACGGCCTGGATTCCGAACCTGTCCCCCTATATCGCCCGGGTCTCGTTCACAATGTGGCATTCCGGCTATCCCATGGGCAAATACGCGCATGACAGGCTGGGCTGCGGCACGGCAGCCGTGGGCTATACCGACTATCCGCCGGGCAAGGACAGCCTGAACGCCTTCAAGACCGGGCTCGAGGAAGCCGGCGGCAAGCTGCTGGACGCGGTGCCCATGGGCGGTCCGCGCGAGGTGCCGGACTTCACGCCGTTCTTCCAGCGCGTCAAGGACAAGGGACCGAACTGCTTCTACGTCTTCGTGCCAGCCGGCAACCATGCGGCGGCGGTGGTCAAGACCTATGCGGCGCTGGGCATGCGGGACGCCGGCATCCGGCTGATCGGCCCCGGCGACATCACCCAGGACACCAAGCTGCAGGGCATGGGCGACGCGGCGCTGGACATGATCACCATGCACCATTACGCGGCCGACTACGACAACCCGCAGAACCGGGCCTTCGTGGCGGCATGGAAGGCCGAATACGGCGCCGACAGCACGACCGACTTCATGGCCGTGCAGGGCTGGGACGGCATGGCCGCCATCGCGCACGCCATCACGGCGCAGAACGGCGACATCAGCGCCGAGGGCACGATCGCGGCGCTGGCCGGCTGGACCTTCGACAGCCCGCGCGGCCGGATCATGATCGACGCCGAGACCCGCGATATCGTGCACGACGCCAACGTGCACAGAATCGTCAAGAAGGACGGCCGCCTGGCGATCCAGGTGATCGACACCGTGCCGCAGGTCAAGGACCCCTGCAAGGCGCTGAAGATCGGCAAGTGCAAATAGGTTGCGTGGGGAACGTGGCTGGCGAGGACGCGACCCGCGTTCGTGGCGACATCGACCAACAACGGACCGAATATCCCTCTGACCTTCGCCGTTATGCCCTTCTCCCCCCGCTTGCGGGGGGAGAAGGGATCCATGTCGTCGCGCCGTGACCGCCGTCATCAGCATCCTGTTCGACGGGCTTGCCTACGGCATGCTGCTGTTCGTGATCTCCGTCGGCCTGTCGCTGACCATGGGGCTGATGGGGTTCGTGAACCTGGCGCACGGCGCCTTCGCCATGGCGGGCGGCTATGCCACGGTCAGCCTGATGAACGGGCTCGACGCGCCGTTCGCGGTCTCGCTGGGACTCGCCTTCGTCATCGTGACGGCGATCAGCGTGCCGCTGGAGCGCCTGCTCTACCGGCGGCTCTATGCCGCCGGTGAGCTCGACCAAGTGCTGCTCAGCATCGGCCTCGTGTTCATGGCCGTCGCCACGGTGACCTTCATCTACGGCCCGGCGCCGCCGTCGATCGCCATGCCGGCATTCCTGACCGGCCAGGTCGATCTCGGGTTCAGGACGGTCCCGGCCTACCGCTTCTTCACCATCGTCGTCGGCCTGGTGATGATCGTCGGCCTGTGGCTGGGCTTCGAGCGGACCCTGCTGGGCGCCAAGATCCGGGCGGCGGTCGACAACCGGCGCATGGCGCGGTCGGTCGGTATCGACGTCGACCGGCTCTTCCTGCTGACCTTCACGCTGGGCAGCGGCCTCGCCGGCCTCGGCGGCGGACTCGCCATCGAGATCGTCGGCATGTCGCCGACCTTCGCCATCCAGTATCTCGTCTTCTTCCTGATCGTCGTCGCGGTCGGCGGTCTCGGCAGCGTCCGCGGCGCCTTCGTCGCGGCGGTCCTGCTGGGCGTCATCGACACGGCCGGCAAGTATTACTGGCCGGAAGGCGGCGCCTTCTTCATCTATGCCGCGACCGTGGCCTTGCTGCTGCTGAAGCCGGCCGGCCTGTTCGGCCGGGACCACGCGGCATGACGACGGTATCGGCCGAGGCGGCGCGCGCCTATCTGCGCGACCGCGAACGCTGGCGGCCGGTCGAGGCGCTGCCCTGGCTGGCCGCGGTGGCGGCGTTCTTCCTGGCGCCGGACTATATGGTGCTGGGCACGCAGGTGATCATCATGATCATCTTCGCGCTGTCGCTGGACCTGATCCTGGGCTATGCCGGCATCGTCACGCTGGGACATGCCGCCTATTTCGGCGTCGGCGCCTATGTCACCGGCATGCTGTCGGCGCATGCCGGCTGGACCGAGCCGATCAGCGGGCTGCTGCTGG
>JANQKO010000403.1 GCA_028281075.1 Alphaproteobacteria bacterium
GTCGACATGCGGGCGGCCGCGCGCTGGCTCTGGATCGAGTTCGGCATCGCCGCCGAGCTGTCCGGTGCCGCCGCGGTCGCGGCCCTGCGGGCCCAGGCCTACATCCCGGAACCGAAGGCCCGCGTCTGCGCCATCGTCTGCGGTGCCGGCACCGACGGCCTCGGTTAGCGCCCTCGCGGACAGGCGCCGGCAATCGTGCTTAAAGAATCCGGTGCCGCGCGAACACGTCGGCAAGCCGGTCGCCACGGGCAAGCTCGGCGCGCACGGTGTCCTCGGCGGCCACCTTCTCCAGCGCCAGCCGCACCGCCGCTTCGGCCCGCGCCGCCGGGATCACCAGCGCGCCGTCTATATCGGCGAAGACGAGATCGCCCGGCCGCACCAGGACGCCACCGCACTGTGCCGGCAGGTCGAAGGCCCGCATGTAGCCGCGGCCCTTGGCGTCCAGCATGCCGATGCCGCGGGCGAAGACCGGAAACCCGGTCTCGCGGATCGGCTTGACGTCGCGGGTCTGGCCGTCGATGACGGCACCCGCCGCGCCGCGCGCCAGCGCCGCCGTGGTCAGCAGCTCGCCCCAGGCGGCGTAGCGTTCGGTACCGCCGCAGTTCAGCACCGCCACGTCGTCCGGCTTCAGGTCGTCGACCAGCGCGATCTCGGTGGCGTAGGGATTCTCGCCCTCGATCGCCTCGAAGCAGTCGATGTACTGGCCGGTCCGGGCCCGGCCGAACAGCACCGCGTTGTCGTCGAGCGGCCGGATCGCCGCGGCCATGGCGTGTTCCGGACAGCCGAGCCCGTCCAGCACGTCCGACAGCACCGAGCTGTAGAGCCGGCGCCGGCCCTCGGCGAAGAAATCGGGACCGACGTCCATGGCCGACGTCTAGCCCAGCAGGCCTTGCAGCTTCATGGCGATGCTCATGTCGCCGTCGACCTTGAGCTTGCCCATCATGAAGGCCGAGGTCGGGTCGAGCTCGCCCGCCGTCATTGCCTGGAAATCCGCCATCGTGATGCTGATCACGCAGTCCGCCTCGGCGTCCTCGTTCGAGACCGTGTTGGGACTGGATGCGCCGTCGATGAAGATCATGCCGTCGTCGCCGAAATCGAACTTCACCCGCGCGTCCAGACCCGCATCGTCGCCGACGCGGTCGCGGAGACCATTGGTCAGATCTTCCAGGCTCATCTCGCGTTCCCTTCTTCGTTCAACCGGCGCCGGCTTGCTTGACGTTGACGTAAACGTCAAGCTAGATTCGGTCGGCAAACACGAGAAAGCAGGCCCCGGCGGCGATTTCAATCGCTTTTCCGCCTTTGTCAGCGCAAAGGGCCGTATTGGGAGGTGCGGGCCGCCATGACGCCCCGGACACGCGGCAGACCTGACACGAGCGGCCGGACCGTCGCGCCGTCGCCGGCATCCCGATTCTGATGCCGGTCATCGAATCGCGGATCGATACGCAAGCGGCCGCCTTCGCGGACAACCGCGCCGCCATGCGGGCGCTCGTCGACGGCTTCCGCGACATCGAGCGCCGGATCGCCGCCAATTCCGACCGCGCCAAGCCGAAATTCGACCGCCGCGGCCAGTTGCTGCCGCGCGCGCGGCTGGACCGCCTGCTCGACCGCGGCGCGCCGTTCCTGGAGCTGTCGACGCTGGCCGGGCTCGGCATGCATGACGACGACGGCGGCGAGAATGTCACCGGCGGCGGCGGCATCACCGGCATCGGCACGGTCAGCGACATCCGCTGCATGGTCTCGGTCAGCGACAGCGGCATCAAGGGCGGCGCCACCGCGCCCATGGGCCTGAAGAAGAAACTGCGCAGCCAGCAGATCGCGGCCGAGAACAAGCTGCCGACGATCGCGCTGGTCGAAAGCGCCGGCGCCAACCTGCTGTACCAGTCCGAGCTGTTCGTCGAGGGCGGCCGCGGCTTCGCCAACCAGGCCCGGCTGTCGGCCGCCGGCTTGCCGCAGGTGACGGTGGTGCATGGCTCGTCGACGGCCGGCGGCGCCTACGTGCCGGGCCTGTCGGACTATGTGATCGTGGTGCGCGAACGGGCGAAGATCTTCCTGGCGGGCCCACCGCTGCTGCGCGCGGCGACGGGCGAGATCGCCGACGACGAGGAACTGGGCGGCGCCGACCTGCACGCCCATGTCGCCGGCACGGCGGAATATGTCGCCGGGGACGACGCCGAGGCGGTCGACATCGCCCGCCAGGTGATGGCGAAGCTGCCCTGGGAGGGGCCAAACGGCACCGCCGAGGCGCCGCCGCCAAAATACGACCCGGACGAGCTGCTGGGCGTGGTGCCGACGGACTACCGCAAGCCCTACGACGTGCGCGAGGTCATCGCCCGCATCGTCGACGCGTCCGATTTCCTGGAGTTCAAGGCGGGCTACGGCATCGCCACGGTCTGCGGCCATGCCGCCATCGAGGGCCTGAACTGCGGCATCATCGGCAATAACGGCCCGATCGATCCGCAGGGCTCGGTCAAGGCGGCGCAGTTCATCCAGCTTTGCTGCCAGTCGCACACGCCGGTCATCTATCTGCAGAACACGACCGGCTACATGGTCGGGCGCGAGGCCGAGGCCGCCGGCATCGTCAAGCACGGCTCGAAGATGATCCAGGCCGTCGCCAACGCCACGGTGCCGCAGATCACACTGCATATCGGCGGCTCGTTCGGCGCCGGCAATTACGGCATGTGCGGCCGCTCGTTCGATCCGCGCTTCATCTTCGCCTGGCCCAACAACCGGATCTCGGTGATGGGCGGCGCCCAGGCCGCGCGCGTGATGTCGATCATCACCGAGGAGAAACTGAACCGCGCCGGCCGGCCGGTCGACCGCGACGCGCTGGCCAGGACCGAGCAGGCGATCATCGACCAGATCGACGCCGAGTCGACGGCGCTCCACGCCACGGCGCGGCTCTGGGACGACGGCCTGATCGACCCGCGCGACACCCGCCGCGTCCTCGGCATGACGCTGGCGGTCTGCCGCGAGGCGGACGCGCGCAAGCTCAACCCCAACACCTTCGGCGTCGCCCGCGGCTAAGGAGATATCCGATGCATTCGCCCGAACACGAAGAGCTGCGCCGCACGGTGCGCAAGATCATCGAGCAGGAGATCAATCCCCATGTCGACGACTGGGAAGACGCCGAAATCTTCCCGGCCCACGACGTGTTCAAGAAACTGGGCGACGCCGGCCTGCTGGGCGTGACCAAGCCGACCG
>JANQKO010000448.1 GCA_028281075.1 Alphaproteobacteria bacterium
CGCCCCGCCGGCGGGCGGCCGCCCGGACACCGGCATACTATACCGTGACGGCCGGCCGGGGCGCCGTTTCGGATCATCGGACCGGCGCCGGCGGTGATCGACAAGGCGCGGGCTAACCACCTGAGTTCAAAGAACTAATTTCCCACCAGACTTTTAGAGAAGTGTTTGCAATCGATTGCTAGACTATGGTGTGGTTCGATCCTGCCTTGCCATCGATATGCCCTGAACGGCCTCGATTTGGTGTTCTCGTTATGCCCGTTCCGTGCCTGATCTCCGATCGCAGACCGTTGATCGCCCCGAGGCAATCCAAGGTTGCCGTCGGTCGAAAAGGCAATTGCCGATGATTCGCGGCGGTTTGTCCCTGCTGGGCATGCTGGCGGCGATCACGATCGTCAGCCAGTTCTTTCGCACGTCGAACGGCGTGATCGGACCCGAGCTGATTCGCGACCTCGGTTTGACGCCGGCCGAGCTCGGCATCGCCAACGGCGCCTTCTTTCTCGCCCTCGGACTCGCGCAGATCCCCGTCGGCATGGCGTTCGACCGCTATGGCCCGCGACGCACGGTGACGGGCCTGACCGTCATCGCCGTCGTCGGCGCGCTGCTGCACGGGCTTGCCGTCTCGGCCGAGACCCTCGCCGTCGCCCGGCTGCTGATCGGCTTCGGCTGCGCCGGCAGCTTCATGGGCGCGGTGGTGCTGTGCTCGCGCTGGTTCGCCGACCGGTTCACGACGGTGCTGAGCTGGGTTTTCGCCATGAGCAACCTGGGCGCCTTCATGGCCGCGACGCCGCTGGCGACGGTCAGCGAGGCGGTCGGCTGGCGTTGGGGTTTTTTCGCCGCCGCGGCGATCACGGCGCTGGTTGGCCTCCTGTTCTTCGCGATCGTCCGCGATCAGCCCCGGGACTCAAGGAACGTCGCCGGCGACAACGAAGCGCTCGGCGATATCCTGCGCGGCGTGCTGGAGGTCTGGCAGACGCCGGGCCTGTTGCGGGTGCTGGCGATTCACACCTTCGCCTATGCCAGCATGCTGACCGTGCTCGGCCTCTGGGCCGGTCCCTACCTGCACGACGTCCACGGGCTCGGCGCCCTGGCGCGCGGCAACGTGCTGCTGGCCATGGCCGTCGCCCAGGTCGTCGGTATCCTGACCTACGGTCCCATGGACCGGATCTTCAATACCCGCAAGCACGTGGTGATGGCCGGCGCGGCGCTGACCATCACCGTGCTGGCCCTGCTGGCGCTGATCCCGCAGCCGCCGCTGTGGCTGGCCGTCGGCCTGCTGATCGCGCTCTGCTACGTCACCGCCTACGGCATCGTCATCGTCGCGCATGGCCGCAGCCTGTTCCCCGAGCGCCTGGCGGGCCGCGGGGTCACCACGGTGAACATCGCCCAGGTCGTCGGCGCCGCCATCCTGCCGGTCGTCACCGGCGCGATCATCGAGCTCTTCGCCGCGCCCGACGGCTCGGCGCCCGAGATCGCCTACCGGCTCGCCTTCGCCGTCATCGCCAGCATGCTGTTCCTCGGCCTCCTGGTCTATAGTGGGGCAAAGGACGCCCGTCCGAACCCCGCCACCTAGATCCAGAGGCCAAGGCCGCCATGAGCTGGCAATCCGAGATCGACGAACTGCGCCGGCGCGAGCGGCTGGCCGCCGAGATGGGCGGTCCGGAAAAGGTCGCCCGGCACCGCAACGCCGGCAAGCTGACCGTGCGCGAGCGGGTCGACGCCTTGGTCGATCCCGGCAGCTTCCATGAAACCGGCGCCATCGCCGGCAAGGCGACCTACGACGACGCCGGCCAGCTGACCGAGTTCCAGCCGGCCAATCTGATTACCGGCCGGGCCCGGCTCGACGGCCGGCCCGTGGTCATCGCCGGCGACGATTTCACCGTGCGCGGCGGCGCCAACGACGCCGGCATCCGCGAGAAGCTGATCCAGGTCGAGAAGATGTCGAACGAACTGCGCCTGCCCATGGTGCGGCTGGTCGACGGCACCGGCGGCGGCGGCTCGGTCAAGACCATCGAGATGGCGGGCCGCACCTACATCCCGGCGGTGCGCGGCTGGGACGTGGTCGTCGACAATCTGTCGACCGTGCCGGTCGTGGCCCTGGCGCTCGGCTCGGTCGCCGGCCTCGGCGCCGCCCGCGTCGCCGCCAGCCACTATTCGGTCATGGTGCGCGAGACCTCGCAGATGTTCGTCGCCGGCCCCCCGGTCGTCGCCCGCGTCGGCGAGGACCTGGACAAGAACGCGCTCGGCGGCAGTGAAATCCACACCCGCAACGGCGCCGTCGACGACGAGGCCGAGAGCGAGGCCGACGCCTTCGCGCGCTGCCGCCGCTTCCTCTCCTACCTGCCGGCGTCGGTCCACGACCTGCCGCCGCGCGTCGCGCCGACCGACGATCCCGACCGCCGCGAGGACGGGCTGATCGACGCGATCCCGCGCGACCCCCGCAAGGTCTACAAGATGCGCCGCATCGTGGAGGCCGTGGTCGATACCGGCTCGTTCATGGAGATCGGCCGCCTGTGGGGCCGGTCGGTGATCACCGGCCTCGCCCGGCTCGACGGCTGGCCGGTGGCGGTGATGGCGAGCGATCCCTATTTCGCCGGCGGCGCCTGGTCGGCGGACGCGGCCCAGAAGGTCATGCGCTTCGTCGACTTGGCCGAGACCTTTCACCTGCCGGTCGCGCACCTCGTCGACATTCCGGGCTTCATGATCGGCCGCGAGGCGGAAGAAGCCGCCACCATCCGCCACGGCGTGCGGGCCATGACGGCCGTGTTCCAGGCCACCGTGCCCTGGTGCGCCGTGCTGGTGCGCAAGGTCTACGGCGTCGCCGGCGCGGCACATATGAACAGCAGCCGCTTCAACCTGCGCTACGCCTGGCCGTCGGGCGACTGGGGTTCGCTGCCGATCGCCGGCGGCCTGGAAGCGGCCTACAAGGCCGAGCTCGAAGCCGCCGACGATCCCGCCGCGAAACTGGCCGAAATCGAGGCCCGCCTCGACCGGTACCGCTCGCCGTTCCGCACCGCCGAAAGCTTCATGGCCGAGGAGATCATCGATCCCCGCGACACAAGGCCGCTGCTCTGCGAGTTCGCCAACCTGGCCGCGCCCTTGCGCACGCCCGGCCGCCCGGCCTTCGGTACGCGACCCTGACGCGATCCGATATCGCATGCTTCGAATCAGCAGCCGAGATGACGCGACCCGATATCGCATGCTTCGAGACGCCGGCTGCGCCGGCTCCTCAGCATGAGGTAACACATTGATATCAAACAACAACCTTACCCTGAGGAGTGCCCACCGGGCGCGTCTCGAAGGGTCGGCCATCGGTTGGTGAAGATGACGGAAGCACCGCTTCGGGATCATCCACCTTCAGCCGCCAGCAGCTTCCGCATCAGCGTGGTGGGCCGGCCGCCGTCCACCTCCTCGCCGATCGCCTCCCAGCCGAGGCTGGCGTAGAGCGCCACCTGGTGCCGGGTGAAGAGGTAGAGGCCGTCGAGGCCGATCCGCCGCGCCCGCGCCTCGGCGGCCCGCATCAATGCCGCGCCGACGCCGCGCCGGCGAAATTCGGGCGCCACGAACAGCGAGCTCAGCCACGGCTTCAGGTCGGGCCGGCTGGCGAGGTCATGGTCCCGCAGAATGACGATCCCGGCCGGCTGGCCGCCAACGTAAGCCGCCAGCGCCAGCGGTATGCGGTCCCGGTGCAGATAACCGCGCAGGCGCGCTTCGCTGTCTGCAAGCGTGAGACCGTCGTGATGACCCCACTCCCGGTTCAGCCAGGCCGCGAATGTCGGGACGTCGCCGGGGCAATCGGCGAGATCGCAGACATCGATCCCATCTGACACAGGTCAGACCGGCCGCTCGCCGGCAACGGTCGTCCGGTGCATGACCCGGCGATAGCCGTCGTAATCGTTGACGGCGAAGTGCTGGACGCAGCGATTGTCCCACAGGGCGAGCGCGCCTTCGGTCCAGTTGAACCGGCAGGTCAGCTCCGGCCGCTCGGCATGCCGGCAGAGCAGGTCGAGCAGGGCCGCGCCCTCGGTCTTGGAAAAATCCTTCAGGCCGACCGTGTAGACCCGGTTGACGAACAGCGCCTTGCGGCCCGTCTCCGGATGGGTGCGCACGACCGGATGCTCGACCGTCGCGTAGGCGCTGTCGTCGGTCTTGACCTCCATGCCGCTGAGCTGGTCGTGCTGGTATTGCGCGGCCGGCGAATAGGACCGACGCGCGCTGTGGACGCCGATCAGATCGTCGGCAATGCGCTTCATGCCCGGCGTCAGCGTCTCGTAGGCGAGATACATATTGGCGAACAGCGTGTCGCCGCCATAGGGCGGCACCTCGCGGCTGTAGAGCAGCGTCGCCATCGGCGGCTGCGGCTGGAAGCTGAAATCGGAATGCCAGTTGCCGCCGAAATTGTAGGCCGTGCGGTCGCCCGGCTGCTTCACCACCTCGATGATCTCCGGATGGTCGTCGAGCGTGGTCACGAACGGCGTCTCGCCGAACGGCCCGAACCGCCGGGTGAACGCCTTCTGCTGATCGGGCGTCAGCGTCTGGTCGCGGAAGAAGATCACCTGATGGTCGAGGAAGGCCTGGTGGATCTCGGCGAAGACCTGGTTGCCCAGCGGCGCCGACAGATCGGCGCCCGATATCTCCGCGCCCAGCGCGCCCGCGATCGGCCGTACCTCGATGGTCTCATACGCCATGCCGTTCCTCCGCCGCATACATCTTGCCGCCATTCTATCGCGGAACGGCATCGGGTCGGAATTGGACGGTTTGGCATAAACTCGACACTTATTGGCATCATGCCGTCAGATCGCCGTTCCGAATTCCGGCAAACTGGCCGACAATGGGGCAACAACAAGGGGCGCGCGCCATGGACCGGGGTGTCATCCGGCTGCTGTTTCTCAACGCCGGTCATTTCTTCGACCATCTGTTCATGCTGATCTTCGCCACCGCCGTGCTGGCGATGGTGGTGGAGTTCGACACCACCTACGGCGCCCTGCTGCCACTGGCGACCGCCGGATTCGTCGCCTTCGGCGCCGGCGCGCTGCCGGCCGGCTGGCTCGGCGACCGCTGGAGCCGCGACGGCATGATGGTGGTGTTCTTCATCGGCATCGGTCTGGCTTCGATCGTCACCGGCTTCGCACAGACGCCGCTTCAGGTCGGCGGCGGCCTGCTGCTGATCGGCATCTTCGCCTCGATCTACCACCCCGTCGGCATCGCCATGGTCGTCGACGGCCGCGAGAAGGTCGGTCGCGTGCTCGGCATCAACGGCGTGTTCGGCAATATGGGCGTCGCCGGCGCCGGCCTGATCACCGGCTTTCTCATCGACCTGATCAGTTGGCGCGCCGCCTTTATCGTGCCGGGCGTCGCCTCCGTCGTCGTCGGCGTTCTGTTCCTCGCTTTCGCCCGCGCCGACGGCCGACATGGCGGCGCCAAGAAAGCCGCCGCGCCCGACCCCGTCCTGGACCGCGCCGTCCTGGTCCGCGTCTTCGCCGTGATCGGCGCCGCGACGCTGCTGGGCGGCCTGATCTTCCAGGCCACCACCGTCTCGCTGCCGAAGGTCGTCGAGGAGCAGGCCCGCGGCCTCGCCGACAGCGCCTCCGACGTCGGCCTGATCGTCGGCCTCGTCTTCGCCGTCGCCGCCTTCACCCAGATCGCCGTCGGCCACCTGATCGACCGCTACGCCATCAAGCCGGTCTTCGTGGTGCTGACGTTCCTGCAGGTGCCGCTGCTGTTCTTCGTGGTGCAGTTCGTCGACCTGCCCATGTTCGCGACGGCGCTGATCATGATGAGCGTGGTCTTCGGCCTGATCCCCATCAACGACGCGCTGATCGCCCGGCACAGCGTCAGCGCCTGGCGCAGCCGGGTCTATGCCTTCAAGTATGTCTTCGCGCTCGGCGTCAGCGCGTCGGCCGTGCCGCTGGTCGGCATCATGCACGAGACCACCGGTTTCGCGACGCTGTTCGCCGTGCTGGCCGTCGTCGGCGCCATGGAGTTCCTCGCCGCCCTCACCTTGCCGGGGGCCAAACCCAAACAGGTCAATGCCGTCCCGGCGGAATAGCCACGTGCGGCCGTTCACCTACGACATCCTGCCCGGCCGCGTCGTCTTCGAGACCAGCGGCGCCGAGCGGCTGCTCGAGGAACTGGACCGGCTCGGCCGCCGGCGCGTTCTGTTCATCGCCAGCCCCCGCTGGCGCGACTGAGTCGCCGAACGCCTCGAGGCGCTGGGCGAGCGTGGTGCCGGCCATGTCGACGGTGTCGTGGCCCACACGCCAGGCGCGCTGGTCGACGAGCTGGCCGACCTCGCCCGCGACCGCGGCGTCGACTGCGCCGTCGCCATCGGCGGCGGCGGCGCGGTAGGACTCGCCAAGACCACCGCGTTGTCGGTCGATGGCGTCGAGGTCGTCGCCATCCCCACGACCTATTCCGGCTCGGAGATGACGCCGCTCATCGGCATCACCCGTGACGGCGTCAAGCGGGTGGTCCGCGACATGCGCGTGCTGCCCAAGCTGGTGATCTACGATCCCGGCCTGCATGTCGGCGTGCCGCCCGACGTCACCGGCCCCAGCGGCATGAACGCGCTGGCGCATTGCGTCGAGGCGCTCTATGCCGAGGCCCCGAACCCGGTAATCGGGATGTTCGCCGAGGCCGGCATCCGCCACCTGACCAAGGGCCTGCCCGCCGCCGTGCGCGACCCGAACGATTTGTCCGCGCGCGAGGACGCGCTCTACGGCGCCTATCTCGCCGGCACGGTCATCGGCGTCACCGGGGTCGCCGTGCACCATGCCACCTGCCACGTGCTCGGCGGCACCTTCGGCATCGGCCACGGCGAAGCCAATTCGGTCATCCTGCCGCATGCCGCGAAGTTCAATGCCGAGGCCGCCGCCGAACCGCTAGCCCGCGTCGCCCACGCCATGGGTGCGGAAAATGCGGCGACGGCCATCTACGACCTCGCCGCCGGCATGGGCGTGCCCATGCGCCTCGCCGACCTCGGCCTCGGCGAACCGGACCTCGACCGCGCCGCCGCCCTGGTCGTCGAGCACACGAAGTACAACCCCCGGCCGCTCGACATCGCCGGCGTGCGCGCGATGTTACAGGCGGCCTATACCGGCGAGCGCCCGTAAGTCGTCGCCCTCACCCTCCCACGAGCTGACGCTCGCGGGTCCCTCCCTCTCCCGTAAACGGGAGAGGGGTAACTATTTCGAAGTGGTGGCGGCCCCCTCTCCCGCTTGCGGGAGAGGGTTGGGGTGAGGGCAACTGAGTTGCTAAAACCTGCGGATCGCAGGAGAACCTCTAACGCCTCATCCGCTCGCAGACCTCGCCCGCCGTCGCCACCCAGCCAAACTTCATCGCGAAGTTCTTCAGCGTCGCCGCGTGCAGCTCCGGATCGAAGGACGACACCGCGTCCGCGACCATCGTCGTGCGATAGCCGTAGTGGAAGGCTTCCCGCGCCGTCTCCTCGACGCAGATCTGCGTGACCGTCCCCGTGACCACCAATTCGGTCACGCCCAACGCCCGCAGCCGCGCATCGAGGTCGGTGTCGTGAAACGCGCCGTAGCCGTACTTCTCGACCTGAAGATCGTCCGGCAGCGGTTCCAGCTCGTCGATCACCGCGCTGCAATCCCGCGCGCCGTCGATGTCACCGTAGCCGCGCCGATGTCCCTTCCAGCAGCATTTGGTCGGCGGCCGGCATTGCGGCGACCATTCCCACAGCAGGTATTCCTCGGGCCGCGACAGAAAGCGCGTGTAGATCACCGGCCGGCCGGCAGCGCGGAAGGTCTCGATCAGCCCCCGGTGCGCCGGAATCGTGTCGCGGGCGTCCGGCACCTCCAGCGGCGCGCCCACGCGCACGAAATCGTTCTGCATATCGACGATCAGCAGCGCCGCGTCACTCGGCGCCAGTGTCCAGGCCATGACAACCTCCGTCTCAGTCCGGCAGGGGCCGGAATTTCGGCAAGGTCAGCGTGTCATCGACATCGTCGAACACCACCTCGACCGGCATGTCGGCCATTAAGTCGTGCGGATCGCATTCGACGATGTTGGTCGGCAGCCGCACGCCCTCGTCCAGCTCGACCAGCGCGACCACATACGGCACGTCGCCGGCATAGATGTCCTTCGGCACGGGATAGGTGACGACGATCCAGCTATAGACGCGGCCGCGGCCGCTCGCCGCGATCCAGTCGTGCGCGGCCGAACCGCAGTCCGGACAAAGGCTGGCGGGCGGAAACCGAACCGCGCCGCAGGCGCCGCATTTCTGGATCAGCAGCCGGTGCTCGCGACAGCCCTGCCAGTAGGGCGCGCTGTCGGCGTCGGGCGCCGGCACCGGTTTGCCGTAGGCCGTCATCGCCTCAATTCCGCAAGACCATGGCGCCGCCGCAGGTCATGGCGCCGGCCGTGGTCAGCGCGATCTCGGCGCCGTCGACCTGCCGCGCGCCGGCCTGTCCGCGCAACTGCTCGACCGCCTCGACCACGTGGTTGAGGCCGTGGATATAGGCTTCCGACAGCAGGCCACCATGGGTGTTGACCGGCAGCGCGCCGTCACGGTCGATGCGGCCGGCCTGCACGAAGGCGCCGCCCTCGCCCGGCGCGCAGAAGCCGAGGCCCTCCAACTGCATGATCACGCTGTAGGTGAAGCAGTCGTAGATCTCGGCGACGTCGACGTCGTCCGGCCCGATGCCGGCGCTGGCCCAGAGGTCGTCGGCGATGTAGCGCGCGTAGTTGTGGCTGTGGTCCGGCCAGCGCATGGCGTCGAACAGGTCATCGCCCTGGTTCGGCCCACCGCCATAGGCCGCGCCCATGATGTAGACCGGCGTCCGCGCCAGGTCGCGGGCCCGCTCGGCCGAGGTCACCAGCACGGCGCAGGCGCCGTCGGTCTCCAGACAGATGTCCAGCAGGTGGAACGGCTCCACGATCATACGCGAGGCCTGATGATCGTCGAGTGTGATCGGCTGCCGCTGCATGGCGCGATCGTTCAGCGCCGCGTTCCGCCGGCAGGTGACGGCCACCGCGCCGAGCTGTTCGCTGGTGGTGCCGTATTCGATCATGTGCCGCCGGCACCACATGGCCATGGCCTGCGGATAGCTGATCCAGCCATAAGGCGCGGTGTATTGCGTGACGCCGTGCGCCGCCAGCTCTCGCCCGCCGCCCAGACGAAAGCCCGACCGGCCGTTCATGGCGCGATAGCACAAGATGTTGGTCGCGAGGCCGGCCTCGATCGCCATTGCCGCGGTCTGCACGATCAGGTTCGCCGCGTTGCCGCCGGCCTGATAGTCGATGGCATAACGCGCGCCCGGCAGGCCGAGCCCCGTCGCCACGGCCATCGCCGGCACCGAGTCGTTGAAATGGAAGCTGACGACGCCGTCGATATCGGCCGGCATCAATCCGGCATCCGCCATCGCCCCGCCGCAGGCTTCCAGTGCCAGGTCACGCACGGTCACGCTGGAACGGGCGGAAAAGGCCGTGTAGCCAACCCCGGCGATGGCGTATTTGTCCCGCAGCCGCCACATGGCCTCAGCCGGCATCCTTGAAAACGGGTTTGCGTTTTTCCGCGAAGGCCCGCAGGCCCTCCATCGCGTCCGGCTCCGCCGTCGCGTAGTTGTGCGTGTAGGCGATCTCCAGTTGCAGGCCGGCCTCGAGGTCGGTCTGCAGGCCCCGGTTCACCAGATACTTCATGCCCTTGAGCGCGGTCGGGCTTTTCGTCAGCAGATCGGCGGCGAGTGCCCGTGTCGCATCCATCAATTCCTCGCCCGGCACGACCCGGCTCACCAGGCCGATATCGGCCGCCACCTCAGCGTCCAGCAGTTCGCCGGTGAGCATGAGCTGCTTCGCCCGCAGGGCGCCGATGGCGCGCGGCAGGCGCTGCGAGCCGCCGGCGCCCGGCACCTGGGCAAAGTTGATGTGGCCGTCGCCGAACTTGGCGTCGGCGGCCGCCAACACCAGGTCGCAGCACAGCATCAGTTCCAGGCCGCCGGCCACCGTCACGCCATTGACGGCCGCGATGTAGATCCTGGTCGAGCGTTCGATGCCGGTGCAGAGAGCGTAGAAGTCATTCAGGAACGCGTGGAAGTCGTCCGGCCGCCGGTAGAGCTCAAGATAGCCGGTAAGGTCCCCGCCGGCGGAAAACGCCTTGCCGGCGCCGGTGACGATGACGACGCGGATCCCGGCCGCCGCCTCCAGCTCGCCGACGACGGCCTTCAGCCGTTGCACTGTCGGCCAGTCCAGTGGATTGAGCTTGTCCGGCCGGTTGAGCGTGACGACGGCCAACGCGGCGTCGCGCGACACCAGCACGCTATCGTCCGTCGCCGCCATGCCTCACACCGTCAGGTATTTCTCCAGCACCGCCTCGTTGCCGCGCAGGTCGTCGGGCGTGCCGGTGAACTTGATCTCACCCTTCTCCAGGATGTGCAGCCGGTCGCTGAGCGACAACACGAAGTCGAGGTTCTGCTCGGCCAGCACGATCGACAGCCCGGCCTGCTTCAACTGCGCGATGCGGTCGCGCACGGCCTCGACCACCAGCGGGGCCAGGCCTTCCGACGGCTCGTCCAGCAGCAGCAGCGTCGGGTTGCCCATCAGGCTGCGGGCGATGGTCAGCATCTGCTGCTGGCCGCCGCTCAACACGCCGCCGCGGCGGTCGCGGATCTCGGCCAGGTCCGGGAACAGCTCGAACACCCGGTCCTCGTCCCAGCCGGCGCCGTTCGCGGCCGGCCGGCGGGCGATGTCCAGGTTCTCCCAGACGCTGAGGTCGGGAAAGATGCGCCGGTCCTCCGGCACGAAGCCGATGCCCAGCTTCGAGATCCGGTGCGTCGGCATGCCGGTGATGTCCTGGCCCAGCCAGGTGACGCTGCCGGCGCGCGGCGGCGTCAGGCCGATGACGCTGCGCATGGTCGTCGACTTGCCGACGCCGTTGCGGCCGATCAGCGAGACGATCTCGCCCTCGCCGACGTCGAACGAGATGCCGAACAGCACCTGGCTCAGGCCATAGGAGGTGTGGATGTCGCGGACCTCAAGCTGCGGCATGGCTCGACCCGCCGAGATAAACCCGCCGGACCTCCTCGTCGTTGCGCACCTCGTCCGGCTTGCCAGAGGCGATGATCACGCCGTGATGCAGCACCGAGATCCGGTCGGCGATGCCGAACACCACGCCCATGTCGTGCTCGGTGAACAGCAGCGTCAACCCGCGGGCCACCGTGATCTGCTCGATCAACCGGATCGACTCGGCCGTTTCCTGCGGCGACATGCCGGCCGTCGGCTCGTCCAGCAGCAGCACCTTCGGATTGGCGGCCAGCGCGATCGCCAGCTCGAGCTGCTTCTGTTTGCCGTAGGCCAGCTCGCCGGCCACTTCGTTGGCCTCGTCGCCAAGGCCGACCAATGCCAGCAGCTCCGAGGTCTCGTCCCGGTTCAGCGCCGCGCCCAGCGTGAACAGCTTGAAATGCATGGCGTCGCGGGCGATCAGCGCGACCTGCACGTTCTCGAACACGCTCATGCGCGGATAGATGTTGATGCGCTGAAACGAGCGCGCCAGGCCCAGCTTGACGATTCTGTGCGGCGCCATGCCGGTGATCGCCCGACCGTCGAAGGTGACGCTGCCATGATCCGGCTGCAGGTGCCCGGTAATGAGATTGAAAAACGTCGTCTTGCCGGCGCCGTTCGGGCCGATGATGGCGTGCGTCTCGCCTTCCTCCAGCGCGAAGCTGACGTCGTTGATGGCGACGAAGCCGCCGAAGTTCTTGTGAACCGTGTCGATCTCGAGCACCGCCATGGCTCAATCCGCCTTCGCCAGTTGCTGCCGGATCTTCTGGCCCAGGCCGACCACGCCCTCCGGCACGAACAGCAGGATGATCAGCAGGATCACGCCCTGCACCGTTGGCCAGTATTCGGTGTACTGAATGGTGAACACGTTCAGCAGGTACAGGAGCGCCGCGCCCATGGCCGGACCGAAGAACGAATACATGCCGCCCAGCAGCGTCATGATCAGCACTTGCGCCGACTCCGTCCAGAACGCCGATTCCACGTACATGCCGTGGTTGTACATGGCCAGCAGCGCCCCGGCGATGCCGGCGAACGTGCCGGCGACCACGAAGGCGACATGCCGCATGGCCCGCGTGTTGACGCCGACGAAGCCGGCCCGCGTACGGTTCTCGCGCACCGCCACCAGCGTGCGGCCGAAGGCGGAGTGGCAGATCACCCACAACAGCGCGATCGATATGCTGACGACGACCAGCGTGAAATAGAAGTACGGCACCCGGCCGTCGATCAGCGCCGGCACGGTAACGCCGACGAAGCCGTCGTCGCCGCCGGTCATGTCGCGCCACTTG
Source organism: Alphaproteobacteria bacterium (assembly GCA_028281075.1). Taxonomy (GTDB): domain Bacteria; phylum Pseudomonadota; class Alphaproteobacteria; genus JANQKO01. The sequence continues at coordinate 12,300 of JANQKO010000448.1, forward strand.
AAGGCGACGGCCCAGACGAACATGGCGAACGCCAGCGTCAGCATGGCGAAATAGATGTCGGTCAGCTTGACGCAGAAATAGCCGACGAAGGCGGCGGCAAGGCCGCTCAACAGCACGGCCGCCGGGAACGCCAGCAGCAGCGGCCATTCATAGGTCGTCAGCAGGATGGCGCAGGTATAGCCGCCGATGGCGAAATAGGCCGCGTGACCGAACGAGACGTTGCCGGAATAGCCGATCAGCACGTTCAGGCTCAGCGCGAACAGCATGTAGATCAGGATCTCGGTCGAGAGATCGACGAGATAGTTCGAGCCCAGTACCGGCACCAGGAGCAGGCCGGCAAGGACGAGGACGACGACGATCGCCGTGCCGCGGGGCATCACCATCAGTGGCCGTCCGCTTCCGGCTGGCCGAACAGGCCCCAGGGCCGCCACAGCAGCACCAGCAGCATCAGCACGTAGCTCAGCACCAGCTCCCAGTTCGGGAAGATCATGATGCCGAAGCTGTTGACGAAGCCCAGGATCAGCGCGCCGAGGAAACTGCCCCAGAGGCTGCCGAGCCCGCCGATGATGACGATGATGAAACACTCGACGATGATGGTGACGTCCATGCCCGGCGAGACCGCGACGCGGGGCGCGGCGAGCGCGCCGCCGATGCCGGCCAGCGCCGAGCCGGCGACGAAGACAGCGGTGTAGACCAGCGGCACGTTCATGCCCAGCGCCGCCAGCATTTCCCGGTCCTGGGTCGCGGCGCGGATCACCCGGCCCCAGCGGGTCTTCGACAGCACCAGCCACATACCGATCGCCACCACCGGCCCCAGCACGCACAACATCAGGGGATAGGCCGGATACAGCAGCGGCATGGCCAGATCAGCGCCGAAGCTGAAATCGACCGCGCCTTTCAGGCCTTCCGGCTTCGGCACGCTGTACTGGTCGGTGCCCCAGATCATCTTCGCCAGATCGCCCATGATCAGCACGATGGCAAACGTGAACAAGAGCTGCATCAGATGCTCTTTGTCGTAGAGGTAATGCAGCAGCCCGCGCTCGATGATGAAGGCGATCACCGCGAGCGCCGCGCCGGCGGCGAGCACGCCGAGCCAGAACGCGCCCGCCGTTTCGGCCATGCGGCTGACGACCGAATAGCAGACATAGGCGCCGAACATGAAGAAAACGCCGTGCGCGAAGTTGATCACCCGCAGCACGCCGAAGATCAGCGTCAGACCGGCGGCGATGATGAACAGGTTCATCCCCAGCGAGATCGAGTTCATGAACTGCAGGAACACGATCGTCGGGTTGGTGAGCATACTCATGGAATGATCCGCAGCAAGGGCGCGGACCGCGCCCCGCCGGCCGCGTGGGCCGGGGAGCGCGGTGAACCGCTAAACGTCGAAGAAAACGCCGGTCACTCGCCGGGCGGCGGGATATAGGTGACCGGATCCATCATGCGGTATTTGCGACCCGCCTGTTTCTTCATCGGGCCCCAGAATTGGCCGGTATTGGCCTGGTGGTCCTCGGCATTGATGGTCAACGGACCGACCGGGGTTTCGATGGTCAGGCCTCTCAACGCCTCGATGACCTTCTCGGCGTCCGTGCCGCCAGCCTTCTCGACCGCGGCCCGATAGAACATCACGCCGTTATAGGCGAGCATCGGCCACATGGCCGTTTCCTCGGTGCCGGCCTTCTTGGCCAGACGCGCCTGGAACTTCTTATGCGCCTCTGTCGGCGAGTGGTACCAGAGCTCGTAGGTGTTGCTGACCACGTTGTCCGGATAGTCGGCGCCCATCTTGCCGGCGATCTCGTGGCTGGCGATCTCGCCGCCGGAGATATAGGTGACCTGATTGAACAGGCCGAACGGCGCGCCCTGCTTCGCCAGGTTGACGAAGTGGTTGCCCCACAGGCCACTGACCACGGTGTCGCAGCCCGAGCCCATGATCTGCGTGACATAGGCGTTAAAGTCAGTGGCGCCCAGCTTCGGCCGCAGCGTCAGCACGACCTCGGCGTCCGGCGCGTGCGACGGCAGCGCCTTGATGAAGCCGTCGGCGAGATCGTGGCCATAGGCGTAGTCGAGCTGCACGTCGCAGATCTTCTTGCCGTCGACCCGCTTGACCATCTGCGCCAGCGCGTCGCCCTCGAAATCGGTGTTGGACGCCGTGCGGAAAACATAAGGATGCAGCTTCTCGCGCGTGATCTTGATGCTCTTCGGAATGGTCGCGATGTAGATGACCTTTTCCTGCCGCGCCACTTCCGAGATCGCCAGGCCGACCGACGAGGCCAGACCGCCGATCAGGACGTTGACGCCTTCCTTGGTGATCAGCTCCTTCGCCGCCGCGGCCGCCGCGGCCGGGTTCAGCTTGCTGTCGCGGGCAACGGTGACCACCTTGACGCCGTTCGCGCCGCCGGCCGCGTTGATCTCCTCGACCGCCAGGTCGTGGCCCTGCATGGCCGGCCCGCCATAGATGGCGCCGCCACCGGATGTCGGATACAGCACGCCGATCTTGATCTCGTCGGCGCTGGCGGCGCCGTAACCGGCGGCGAGCGTCAGCCCGGCCGCCGCAAAGGACGTCACAAAACGTTTCATTATCGCCTCCTCCCACTATGCGCATCGATTTTCGATGGCTGGTTTTTGATTGTTGGTCCGGCGTGGATCTCGTCACCCGGACGCGTGCACGTTTCTCCTCAGGCAAGATCGTCGGATAGCTTCACATGTTCGACGGCCAGGCTCAATTCCCTTCGAACAGTGGCCGCTGCTTGGCGACGAAGGCGTTATAGGCCCGGGCATAGTCCTCGGTCTGCATGCAGATCGCCTGGATCTCGGCCTCGAAATCGATCGCCTCGTCGACCGACATGGCCCATTCCTGGTGGATCGCCTTCTTGGTCATGCCGTGCGCGAAGGTCGGCCCATGGGCCAGGCCGTGCGCCAGCTTCCGTGCCTCGGCCAGCACCGCGTCCGGTTCGCAGAGCCGGTTGTAGAAGCCCCAGCGCTCGGCCTCCTCGCCCGACATGCTGCGGCCGGTATAGAGGATCTCGGCCGCGCGGCCGGCACCGATGATCCGCGGCAGCATGTTGCAGGCGCCCATGTCGGCGCCGCAGAGGCCGACGCGGACGAACAGGAACGCGACCTTGCTGGCCGCCGTGCCGAGGCGCATGTCGCTGGCCATGGCGATGCAGGCCCCGGCGCCGGCGCAGATGCCGTCGATGGCGCTGACGATCGGCTGCGGGCAGGCCCGCATGGCCTTGATCAGGTCGCCCGTCATCTGGGTGAATTCCAGCAGCTTGTCCATGCGGCCGTCATTCTTCAGCTCGACCAGCGGCCCGATGATCTCGTGCACATCACCGCCCGAGCAGAAATTGCCGCCGGCGCCCGTCACCACCACCGCCTTCACCTCGTCGGCATATTGCAGCGCCCGGAAGGTGTCGCGCATCTCGGCATAGGATTCGAAGGTGATCGGGTTCTTGCGCTCGGGCCGGTTCAGCGTGATCGTCGCCACCCGGTCCTCGTACGACCAGAGAAAGCTGTCCGGCTTGTAAGTGGTGAAGTCGATATTCTGGCGGTTCGCCGAAAAGCCCATTGCGCCTCTGCCTCTAAGAATTGTCCGTGTAAGAACTGTCCATGGCGTCGTTCGGCGGCACCCCGCCGCCGCGGTCTTGACGCCCGCGCCGCCGGCAAGGGAAACTTCACTGAACGAACATTCATTCACATTGCAGTGAAAAACCACCGTCAAGTCAAGCAACAGGCAGGCATGGTCGCAAGCGTACAAAGCCGGGTCGACGATCCGCAGCTGATCGAGAAGCGCCGGGCCCAGATCGTCGCCGCGGCGATCGATCTGTTCGGCCGGTTCGGCTATCACCGCACCACCATCCGCGACATCGCCTCGCTCGCCGATGTCAGCACCGGCCTGATCTACCAGTATGTGCGCGACAAGGAAGACGTACTGCTGCTGGCGCTGGACGAGGTCCTGAACGGCTATCTCAGGGCCATTCCGGCGGCGCTGCGGGACGTCGAGGACCCGCTGCCGCGGTTCCGCGCCGCCGCCACGGCCTATTGCCGGGTCGTCGACGCCAACATCGACGCCACGGTGCTGGCCTATCGCGAGACCAAGTCGCTGCGGCCCGTGCATCGCGAGCTGATCAAGGCCAAGGAGCTGAAGACCAATGACCTGATCGCCGCCTGCATCCGCGACTGCGTCGACGCCGGGCTGTTCCGCGAGGTCAATGTCGAGCTGTTCACCTATCAGATCGTCATGCTGGCGCATACCTGGGCGCTGAAGCGCTGGCGCTTCGCCGATCTGATGAGCCTCGAGCGCTACCTCGACGACGGCCTGGACCTGCTGCTCGACTCGGTTTTGACGCCGCGCGGACGCCGGCGCTTGCAACGACAGGCCGCGGGCGCGACGCCCGCCCGCGCGCCCGTGACATCAGGGAGGAGCAGATGATCGACTTCGACGGCAGGACCGTGGTCGCCACCGGCGGCGCCTCCGGCATCGGCCGGGCGACGGTGCTGAAATTCGCCCGCGCCGGCGCGCGGGTGTTCTTCGGCGACGTCAATGCCGAGCAGGCGGCCGAGACCGTGGCCATGGCGGACGGCGCCCGGGGCAGCCTCGACTTCATCCCCCTCGACCTCGCCGACCGCGCCACCATCGCCGCCTTCGCCGAGGACGTGCTGGGCCGGGCCGGGCGCGCCGACATCGTCGCCAACATCGCCGGCTGGGACCGGGGCGAGCCGTTCATGGACAATACCGACGAATTCATGGACAAGGTGATCGACATCAACCTGCACGGGCCGATCCGTTTCACCCGCGCCTTCCTGCCGGGCATGATCGAGGCTCAGGCCGGCCGGATCGTCAGCGTCTCCAGCGATGCCGGCCGCGTCGGCAGCTCGGGCGAGACCGTCTATGCCGGCGCCAAGGGCGGCATCATCGCCTTCTCCAAGTCGCTCGCCCGCGAGATGGCGCGCTTCAAGATCAACGTCAACGTGGTCTGCCCGGGCCCGACCGACACGCCGCTGCTGCGCTCGCAGCCCGAGCGCCTGCAGGAAGCCCTGCAGCGGGCGATCCCGTTCCGCCGTTTCGGCACGCCCGACGAGATCGCGGACGCGATCCTGTTCTTCGCCAGCGACATGTCGGCCTACGTCACCGGTCAGGTGCTGAGCGTCAGCGGCGGCCTGACCATGGCCGACTGAGGCCGGAGCGGCCGGCCATGGACCTGCAGGCCATCCTGCCGGCGCGCCGCGTCGCGGCGATGCGCGACAGCGGCCAGTGGCTCGACCGGCTGATCACGGATTTCCTCGACGACGCCGCGGCGGCGCTGCCCGACAAGCCGGCCGTCACCGACTACAACGGCGAGACCGGGACCTCGACCACGCTCAGCTATGCCGAGCTCGACCGGCTGTCGCGCCGCGTCGCGCTCGGTCTGCTCGACCTCGGCATCCGGCCGGGCGACATCGTCGCCTACCAGTTGCCGAACTGGTGGCAGTTCAGCGTCATCACCCTGGCCTGCATCCGCGTCGGCGCCATCACCAACCCGCTGATGCCGATCTTCCGTGAACGCGAGCTGCGCTACATGCTTGCTTTCGCGGAAGCGAAACTGCTGATCACGCCGACCGTCTACCGTGATTTCGACTATGCCGGCATGATCGACGGCCTGCGTCCCGAACTGCCGGCGCTGCAACACGTCTTCCACATCGGCGGCGGCGGCGAGCGGGCCTTCGAGCCGGCTTTCCTCGACCGGGACCGCGAGACGGCACCCGACGCCACGGCGCGCCTCGCCGCCAACCGGCCGGACCCGAACGACGTGGCGCAACTTCTCTATACCTCGGGCACGACCGGCGAGCCCAAGGGCGTGATGCACACCCACAACACGCTGCTTTCGGTCCTGGGTCCGCTCTGCCGCGCCCTTGGCCTCGAGGCCGACGACGTGGTCTGGATGCCCTCGCCGATGGCACACCAGACCGGCTATCTGCACGGTATCTGGCTGCCGATCACGCTTGGCGCCGGCGCCGTCATCCAGGACCGCTGGGCGCCGCGCAAGGGCGCCGAGATCGTGCAGCGCCATGGCGCCAGCTTCGTGCTGGCGGCGACGCCGTTCCTGGCCGACCTGGTCGACCTGCCGGACCGCGCCGACTTCGACCTCACATCCCTGCGCTGCTTCGTCTCGGCCGGCGCGCCGATCCCGAGCTCGCTGGTGGTCCGCGCCCGCGACGAGGCCGGCATCGGCGTGCTGTCCGGCTGGGGCATGAGCGAGAACGGCCTGCTCACCACCTGCTATCCCGACGACCCGGCCGACCGCCCGTCCACCACCGATGGCCGCGCCATAGCTTGCGCCGAGGTCATCGTCGTCGACGCCGACAACAACCCGGTGCCGCCGGACACCGAAGGCTTTCTGAAAGCGAAATCGACCTCCATGTTCGTCGGCTACCTGAAGAAGCCCGAACTCTACGGCATGGACGCCGACGGCTGGTTCGACACCGGCGACCGCGCGCGCATGGACGAAGACGGCTTCATCCGCATCACCGGCCGGGCCAAGGACATCGTGCTGCGCGGTGGCGAGAACGTGCCGGTGATCGAGATCGAGGACCTGCTGTACCGGCACCCCGCCGTCGCCGAGGTCGCCATCGTCGGCATGCCCGACGCGCGGTTGGGCGAGCGCGCCTGCGCCTTCCTGGTGCCGAAGCCGGGCACGGACGTCACCCTGCCCGACCTCGCCCAGTTCCTGCTCGACCACGGCACCGCCAAGGCCTACCTGCCCGAACGCCTGGAACTCCGCGCGCAACTCCCCCGCACCCCCAGCGGCAAGATCCAGAAGTTCAAGCTGCGCGAGGAGGCGAAGGGGTTCGGTGGCTAGCCCTCACCCTCCCACGAGCTAACGCTCGCGGGCCCCTCCCTCTCCCGTAAACGGGAGAGGGGCCGTCTCCTCTCCAGCGTGTTTTCCCCTCTCCCGCAAGCGGGAGAGGGAGGGGCCCACGCGACGAAAGTCGCGTGGGAAGGTGAGGGCAGCGGGGTCGAAACTTTACGAGAGTCTCAGACCCACCTCACCCCGCCAACGCCCGGCTGATGACCAGCTTCTGGATGTCGTTGGTGCCTTCGTAGATCTTGCAGACGCGGACGTCGCGGGCGATGCGGGCGACCGGGTAGTCCTCGACATAGCCGTAGCCGCCGAAGGTCTGGATCGCGTCCGAGCAGACCCGCTCGGCCATTTCCGAGGCGAACAGCTTGGCCATGCTCGCCTCCTTCAGGCAGGGTTCGCCGCGGTCGCGCAGCGCGGCCGCGTGCAGCGTCATCCGCCGCGCCGCCTCGATCCCGGTCGCCATGTCCGCCAGCCGAAAGGCCACGGCCTGGTGCTCGATGATCGGCTTGCCGAAGGTTTCCCGTTCGCAAGCGTAATCGCGCGCGGCCTCGAAGGCGGCCCGGGCCATGCCGACGGCCTGGGCGGCGATACCGACACGGCCACCCTCCAGGTTGGCGAGCGCGATGCGGTAGCCCTCGCCCGCCGCGCCCAGCAGGGCATCGGCCGGCAGTCGCATGTCCCGGAACGAAATCTGGCAGGTGTCGGACGCCCGCTGGCCCAGCTTGTTCTCGACCCGGTCGACCACGTAGCCCGGATTGGCGGTCTCGACGATGAAGGCGCTGATGCCGCGCTTGCCGGCGTCCGGATCGGTCGCCGCGAATACCAGGCCCAGGTCGGCGCTTTGCCCCGAGGTGATGAACTGCTTGGTGCCGCTGACGACCCAGCCGTCGCCGTCGCGCAACGCTCGCGTCGTCAGGTTCGACGCGTCCGAGCCGCCCTGCGGCTCGGTCAGCAGGAACGCGCCCAGCATCTCGCCACGCGCCAGCCTCGGCAGGTAGGCCGCCTTCTGCGCGTCCGTGCCGTAGTCCAGGATCGGCAGGCAGGCCACCGAGTTGTGCCCGCTGATCGCCGTCGAGACGGCGCCGCAGCCGGCCGCGATCTCCTCCAGCACCAGCGCGAAGCTGACATGGTCGGAGCCCGCCCCGCCCCAGTCCTCGGGCACGAACATGCCCATGAAGCCGAGCGCGCCCATCTCGTCGATGACCGCGCGCGGCAGCGCCGCGTCGCGGTCCCACGCGGCCGCGTTCGGCGCCAGGCGCTCGGCGCTGAAGCGCCGCGCCATCGCCTGGATCTGGCGCTGCTCGTCGTTGAGGATCATGGCCGTCGGCCGGCTGATTTACTCGGCCGCCTGGGTCGCGTCGGCGTGCGCCCGGAACCGCGGCATCACCTCGTTCGCCAGCAGCGTCAGCGAGCGGCGGTTGAAGGCGACGTCGTCCCAGTCGTGCTGGGTCGCGATCAGCGTGCCGAAATCGCCGGTCTCCTCGCGCAACGCCACCAGCTTCTCGGTCACCGTCTCCGGGCTGCCGGCGATATACATGGTCCGGACACCGTGCGCGGCATCGACCTCGTCGTCGGTCATGTCGGGCCGGGTCTTGAACGCCTTCGTGGCGTTGCGCTTCTTCAGCATGGTGATCAGGTAGTCGTAGTAGAAATGCGGCGCGTTGTCGGGATTGTGGATGTAGTCCTCGGCCTCGGCGTCGCTCTCCGCCACGACGATGTTGCGCGCGACGCGCCATTTCGACCGGTCGGGGCGGTGCCCGGCCGCCTCGCAGCCCTCGACATACATCCGCCAATGGCTGGCCAGATGGAACGAGGGCAGGAAGTTCGCCGACAGCGGGATCCAGCCGCGGCTGCCGCAGACCTTGGCGGTCGACGAGGACGGGCTCATGATCGACATGGCGATCGGCGGGTGCGGCTGCTGATAGGGCCGGGCCATGCGGCCGACGCCGATATCGGGCCAGACCGCGTCTTTCAGCGAGATCGGCCAGTGCTTGCCGTCGATCTCGTAGGGCGGGTCCTGCCGCCAGATCTCGAGAATGGTCTCGATGGATTCCGCCAGCATCTGCTCCCGCTCGGCGACGTCCGGCATCCCGAACAGCTCGAAGTCGCTGGCGAGCCCGCCGGCGCCGATGCCGAAGATGAACCGGCCCTCGCAAAGCTGGTCGAACATGGCCACGTGCCCGGCGACCACGGCCGGATGCTGCTGCGGCAGATTGATGACGCCGGTGCCGAACTTGATCTGTTTGGTCTCGGCCATCAGCGAGGCCAGGAAGATCAGCGGCGAGGTGATCGGCTCGGACTCCGACGAATAGTGTTCGCCGACCCAGGCCTCGCTACAGCCAAGCTCGTCGGCCAGCCGCACCGCCGCCTGGTCCTCGCGCAGCGACGTCAGGAACGGCTTGTCGGGCGCATGCAGCGGCATCATGAATATGCCCAGGTCCATGGCGGTGCTCCTCGTCGGACGAACGTTCGTTTTGCGAATGTTATGGGCCGGCCGCCGGACAGGCAACGCCGAACCGAACGACCGCCCGGTCGACCCGACGCGAACGACCGGCTAGGCTGCGGCGAACGAACCACAACGCGACGGGGCGGGGACAGGCATGCAACGGTCCTACGACGTGGTCATCGCCGGCGGCGGGGTGATCGGCAGCGCCGTCGCCTACTGGCTCTCGGCCGACCCGGACTTCGACGGCTCGGTGCTGGTGGTCGAGCCCGACCCGACCTATGCCGCCTGCGCCACGACCCGGTCCTGGGGCGGTCTGCGGCAGCAGTTCTCGCACCCCGACAATATCCGCATGTCGGTGTTCGGCATCGAATTCGCCCGCCGGGCCGCCGAGGTCCTGGCCGTCAACGGCGAAGGACCTGACCTCGGCTTCCACGAGAACGGCTACCTGTTCCTGGCGAGCGAAGATGGCCTCGCCGTCCTGCGACGGAACGTGGAGACGCAGACGTCGCTCGGCTGCGCGGTCGAGCTGATGCCGCCCGACGCGCTGGCCGAGCGGTTCCCCTGGATCAATCCGGACGGCCTTGCCGGCGGCTGCTTCGGGCCGCGCAACGAGGGCTGGATCGACCCGCACGCCCTGCTGCAGGGCTTCCGCCGCAAGGCGGTCTCCCTTGGCGCCGCTTACGTGAAGGACGCCGTCGTCGATGTCAGCCGCGTCGGCGCCGACGTCGGCGGCGTCCGGCTGCGCGACGGCGGCGATGTCGCCTGCGGCGTGCTGGTCAACGCGGCCGGTCCCCGGGCCGGCGACATCGCCCACCTCGCCGGCGCCGAGTTGCCGGTACGGCCGCGCAAGCGCATGACCTACGTCTTCGACTGCCGCGCCGACCTGTCCGCGGCGCCGCTCACTATCGACACCAACGGCGTCACCTTCCGGCCGGAAAGCGGCCAGTATCTCGGCATCGTCTCGCCGCCCGCCGACCGGGACCCCGACTGCGACGACCTGGAGCTGGAATACGACGTCTTCGAGGAGACCATCTGGCCGACGCTGGCGCACCGCGTGCCGGCCTTCGAAGCCATCAAGCTGTCGTCGGCCTGGGCCGGCCACTACGACTTCAACACCTTCGACCACAACGCCATCCTGGGCCCGCACCCCGAGATCGGCGGCCTGATGTTCTGCAACGGCTTCAGCGGCCACGGCATCCAGCAGTCGCCCGCGGCCGGCCGTGCCGTCGCCGAGCTGATCGCGCATGGGGCCTATCGCAGCCTCGACCTCTCGATCTTCGCCTACGACCGCATCCCCGCCAACCGTCCGGTCCTGGAAGCGAACATCGTCTGAGAGTTCCAGATCATCGGGTCCGGCGCCGTGTTGTTGACAGAGGTGTCAAAACCACTTCCCGCCGGGGGCACGTCACGGACGCGGCCAGGCAGCGGATCTCAACCGCCAAGACGCCAGGGCACCAAGATCACGCGGCTGGCATGGTGGCCGGATTACCTACCCCTTGGTGTCTTGGCGCCTTTGTGGTGAACTTTTTTGTTCAGCCTGACACACCGTTCCGGATCACGCCCGCTGATAGGGCCGGCGCCGGAAGGCCGCCACCGCCCCACGCCGGGCCGGTTTGGCCTGGCATGGGGCGGCGGCGGCCCGACGCGACCGACCTGCCCCCTCGAACGGGTCTCAACAGGTGCCCTCAACCTGGTTGTCGTCCCAACGCTCGCGGCGGATCGTGCCGGTTAACCCCGTTTC
>JANQKO010000507.1 GCA_028281075.1 Alphaproteobacteria bacterium
CCCGTCCCGCCCGTCAGTCCCGCCCGGCAGCGCCCGCCGCCCCGCCGCCGCCGCCCGCCGATGCGCTCGACCAGTTGCGCGCCGGCGGTCAGAAGCGCCATGGCGAAGCCAGCCTGGTTGTCGTCCCAGTCCCGGGTATCCAGCTCGACCTCGGCTTCCAGCACGTCGCCGGTCCTGGCCATCTCGTCGAAGCGCAAGTGCCGCGCCTCGGCGCGGCCGGAGCGGTCGTCGATCTTGATGCCGGGCTTGACGATGGTGGCCGCTTCCCGCAAGGCGTCGGCCGACGCCACGGGCAGGGAAGCGAGGGCCCGGCGCAGCGCGTCGGGATATCGCGCGGGGCCGAAGCGGACGGCGGCCCGCATCGGCGGCAGGCCGGCGGTGCGGTCGACGGCCGGCTGGCCGCCGAACAGGCGCGTGATCCATTGCCGGTCGACGTCCAGGCCGGCGGCCAGCCGCTCGGTGCTGTCGCGCAGGATTCCCGTCACCGTCTTGGCCGGCAGGAAAGGCAGGTCCTCGGCATCCCGGACGATCAGGCGGTCGATATGGCCCGGCAGGCCAGTGCCGGTGCCGCAATGCCAGTCCGCCAGCATCCGGAAGGTCAGCTTGAGGCGCATGGCCCGGCCTCGCTGTCGCCGTCCTGGTCCGGGGAATCCGCGCCGGCCGGCAGGAACTGGGCCAGGTCGACGGCATCGAGCAGCCGTGTGCGCCGCACCGTTGACCAGTTTCCGTCCGCCGTTCGCTCGCGGTCCGTGAAGAACAAGGACCGGCGGCCGGCCGTGTCCTCGGTCAGCGGCTGCAGGGCCTTGCCATACCTGTGGCCCAGGTTGCGCACGACCTGCTCGGCCAGTTCGGGTCCCTCGAACAGCGCCGTCCGGAGCCGGTGAACATAGCGTCGTGGCAGCGCCGTATCGTCGTCGCGGGCATCGTCGTCGCGGAGATTGCCGTCGTGGGCGTCGTCGACGCGGTGCAGGGCGGCGCAGGCGCTCGACAGGTGGCCGACATGGTGCGCGGCGCACCAGTCCCGCGCCTCCGCGCACAAACTCTGCCTGTCCAGCCAGTCCATCGGCGTCACCACATAGGGCCGTCCGGTCAGCCGGGGCCCGTTCCCCGCCGCGTCCGTGCCCCGGTCGCGCCAGTGGTCGCGCACGGCGTGGATGTCGCCGCCGCTGGCGCCGTAGTTCAGGTGAACGTCGAACGCCGAGCAGGGCGCGAAGGCCACGCCACCCGCCGACGGCGCCGTCAGGATCGCATGGCGCTTGACCTGCTTGGCCTGCCGCAGCAGGTCCTCGGCCATGTCGTAGGCGGTATGGAACGGAAAGTGCGGCTTCACCAGGGCGACGCCGGCGCAGGCCGACAGCCGCGCGGCCCCGTGCGCGGCTGTCGCCAGGCTCGAGACGTCGGTGTCCGCTTCGGTCTCCGCCTCGAAGGTGCGGAGATAGGCGATCGTCAGGGGCAGGGCGATCCGGCCCTGGCACAGGACGGTCAGGTCGTCGCCGCCCATGACCAGCGGCAGGACCGGCCACTTGTCGCGGTCGTGCAGGTGCCCCTGGCGTTTCAGCGTGTCCAGGGCCGCTGCCATCGCCCGGCGCGAGCAGCCGTCCAGGGCGGCCGAGAACCGCCGCTGCCAGTGCAGATAGTCCCGCCCGACGGCATGGCAGCCCGCGATATTCTCGACCGCCTGCCGGAAGCCCATGAAGATCTGGCCGACGCCGTTGCCGTCGGCATGGATGACGCCCAGCCACTCGTCATCGACCCAGTCGTCGATCGGCCGCGCGCCGGGATCCATCCAGTTATCGAGCCGGGTGTAGGCGGCGACGCGTGATTTTTCCTTCCTGACGGCGATCTCGGCCCGCGGGCCGGGATCGGTGCCCCGGCCGAACGCCGCGCCGCCGCCGTCCGACGGCTCGATGTCCTCATTCCGTATGGTACGCGCCGCCGGCAGTCCCGTTGTCCGGCAGCGCGCGACCTGCGGTAGGCCCGGGAACCGCTGTTCTGGTGCCGGCAGCCGGCCGCGGTCCGCTTCCATGGTCCGGTAGAGCGACTGAAAGGCGGCATCCATGTCCGCCGCCGCGCCGCCGGGATCCGGCGCCGGGACCACGGCGCCGCGCAGATCGACCCCGGGCGCCCGCGCCAGGGCCGCGCGCGTGGCGCCGGCGACGATCGCTCGGGCCGTTTCCGCCGAGCCGCACAGCAGGATGGCCTTGCCCGACGTCGCCAGGACCACCTCGACGGCCTTGTCATCGGCCGGGTCCAGGGGCGGATTGGCCTCGGCGTCCGACAGGACCGCCGGATCGAACGGCTGGTCGTCGTTGCCGCGCAGTCCAGTGGCCGTGCCGCCATGCGCCTGCCGCCAGGCATCGACCTGCTGCAGTGGCAGCGACGTGCCGCAGCGGTACAGCAGCTCCGATCCGCCGACCACCTCGCGCATCTTGTTGGTGGCGAAGAGGTAGGCCTGGTTGCCGGAGGTTTCGAGCAGCGCCAGCGCGCGGGTCACGATGTCGTCCCTTCTGTCGCTCCCAATGCCGTTCCCTGTCTGGCGCGCCGTCCCGGGGCGGCGCTGTCCGGAGCTCCGTTGTCCGATCCCGGCAACGGCCGGTACGGATGCACGCCACGACCGGACTCAATGTCCGCAGGTTGTTTCAGGTATTAAAACAATTCTGGCGAGCGCTCGCAACCCGAGTGGTTGCGGTCGGGAACTGCCGCGACCACCTGCCATCGGTCTCGGCGTCCGGGGGCCGACTCCTGTTGTCAGTCAGGTCATTACCTCGGTGGACTTGTTGCCTTGCTCCAAGATGACTCTGTGGATATTATATAGGATATTGAAAAAACTGATAGATTTGTCCATAATCTCACTTGATATGGAATTTGAAGGATTCAGAAATGAAATTCTTTCTTACTCCGTGGAAATACCTTGAATTTCTCCACTTGCCACAATGGATTGTGGAACCTAGGATGAGCAGCGGTCGCGTTTTCGCGACTGACTGAAACCTAAGCGGCGGCCATGCCTCAAAGGTCATTGCGATGAGCAGCGGTCGCGTTTTCGCGACTGACTGAAACCAGCTTGTCGCCGCGCTTTGGCTGCTCCACCAGGATGAGCAGCGGTCGCGTTTTCGCGACTGACTGAAACGGAAACTCCAGCCTCCCGAAGAGACTCATGTATGGATGAGCAGCGGTCGCGTTTTCGCGACTGACTGAAACATGCTTAATTTCCCGCATCTCGGCTTCCGCTTGATGAGCAGCGGTCGCGTTTTCGCGACTGACTGAAACGAATGCATGGTCATAAAACGCGACCAAACTGAAGAGATGAGCAGCGGTCGCGTTTTCGCGACTGACTGAAACTCCAGGAAACAACCAGACGTCCCGACAGCGTAGGATGAGCAGCGGTCGCGACTTCGCGACTGACTGAAACCCGCGGAAAGCGGCATTCATCAGGGCGCGTGCCAAGTGGTGGTTGCTCCGTCGCGATTGATGGAACCGCGTCTCGATTGCCGGCACGTGGGGCCGGACGTCCGGTCCGAAGAGACCCAAACCAGGATCAGAGGCTTGGGGACGAGCCGTCCCCGCCCTGGACGCCGTGCCGTGTCATGGAGGCGGTATGGTGATGACGGCGGGGGGCCGAAGCGTCGGGTTCTGGCGTCAAGCCGCCCGGCGACCGCGTCACGACCCCGCCGCGAACCAGTCCAGCAGCAGCGTCGCCATGCCACCCTTGTCGACGCACTCGGTGAAGGAATGGCCGCAGCCGGGCAGGGTGCGGAAGCGCAGGTCGGCGGCGATGCCGGCGTCGTCCGCCGCCTGCCGGAAGGTGCGCGCGAAATGCGCCGCGCGCTCGACCCGGGTCAGGCCCTGACGCCTGTCCAGCAGGTGGCTGCGCCGCAGCGTGCGGTCGCGCACCGTGTCATGCTCGCCGACCATGACCAGGGTGGGGATGGCCAGGAACCCGGCCAGCGTCGCCTGAAGGCGGGCGCCCCGCGGGCTGTCCGGCGCCGCCGCCACGGGGAAGGGATAATGCCGCGTCGGCAGCGTGTACCAGCCGGCCGACGCCAGCGCCAGGCGGTTGACCCGCTCGGGATGCAGCATGGCGAAGCGGTGGGCGAACTGCGATCCGCCGGAAAAGCCGAACAGGTCGAAGCGGTCGACCGCGACGCCGATGTCGGCCGCGGCGCCGTCCAGCGTCGTCAGCAGCGCCTTGTCCGAGCGGCAGTCCTCCAGCACCCGCTGATAGCGCCGGCAGCCGCGCGGCGAGAATCGCGGCGCGATGACGACCTTGCCGGTGGCCTCGGCCAGCGGCCCGAACGCCGCCGCGTGTTCCGGCGCGTTGCGCGAGATGCCGTGCACCGAGACCAGCGGCATGGCGTCCGCCCGCGGTCGCGCCGGCACGTAGAGGAAATAGGGCACGCCGTGCGACGACCGGGGCAGGCGGGCGACCACCAGCCCGCGGTCCTTGACCGGATAGGCCGAGACACCCGCCGGCGTGCCGGCCTGCGCCGGCGCCGGTATCGCGTTCAGAACCGCCGTCATGATCATTGCCGCCATCCAGGTCCAAGCCGCCGTCATGGCCGGTATCGCCCCCTATCGACGACCGCCGCTAAGCGGCGATGCCGGTATCGTCCTCCGCGCCGTCGACCGCCGCCGCCCGCGCCCGCGGCAGCAGGTCGAAGATGACGTGGATGCGGTCCGTGTCGCCGTCGTTGACGGCTTCGTGCGGCGCCTTGTTGTCGAACCACCAGAGCTCGCCCACCCGCATGCGCACCTCTTCGTCGCCGGCCTTCATGTGGCTGCTCGACGCGCTCTGCAGGATCAGGTGGTAGCGGTCGCGCAGGCGGTAGTATTCGCCCCGGTCGACATGGCGATAGACCCGGTGGCCGGGCCTCAATCGGACGATCCGGGCGCGGCCCGGCTCGGCGTCCCGTTCGGCCGCGAAAGCCGTCAGGAACGCCCGCGCGATCGGGAACCGGCGCGAGGTCGTGGTAAAGCGGCTCTCGTGCACGTCGCGCCGCTTGCGGCCGGCGATCTTCGATTTCACCAGGCCGCGCAGCGGGATCGACTCGGCCTCGCGCTGCACGGTGATCTTGGCCTGGCGGCCGGTGCTCAGGTCCCAGGCCGACGGCGCCCGCGCGATCTCGTCCAGGAACGGCCGCACGTCGACGTCGGATCTGATCCGCCGGAAGTACTTCATCGCTCGCTCTCCTTCGCTCGTGTCCGCCGGCCCGCCGGCATCAGCCGACCAGCCGCAGGTCCTTCGGCGCCGCCGGCGTGCCGGTCGCCGGCGACAGCGCGTCGGCCGTCACCGTTCGCAGCGCGCCGTCGGCCAGCAGCAGGATGCGGTCGGCCGCCGCCGCCCGGTCCGGGTCATGGGTGATGAAGACGACGGTGCCGTCATAGGCCCGCGTCACCTGGTCCAGCACGGCGCGCGCCGACCGGTCCAGGTTGGCGTCGGCCTCGTCCAGCAGCAGCACCCGCGGCTTCATCAGCACCGCGCGCGCCAGCGCGATGCGCGCCCGTTCGCCGGTGGACAGGCCGGCGCCGTCTTCGGAGATGCGGGCGTCGAGCCCGCCGGGCAGTCGTTCGACCAGGCCGTCGAGGCCCAGCTCGTCCAGGATCTGCCGCAGGACCGCGTCCGCCGGCCGCTCGCCGCCATAGGTCAGGTTCAGCCGCAGCGAGCCTCGGAGCAACGGCAGGTCGGGCGAGACGAAGGCGAAGGCCCGGCGCAGGTCCCGCCAGCGCAGGCCGGCGATGTCCTGACCGTCCAGCCGCACCGTGCCGCCGTCGCCGTCCAGGATGCCGGCGATCAGCCGCAGCAGCGTCGACTTGCCGGCGCCGTTCGGGCCGACCAGCGCCACCCGCTCGCCGGCCGCGATCGTCGCGCTCAGGCCGTCGAACAGGCCGGCCAGGCCGACCGCGTCCAGCTCGATCCGGCCGGCGCCGTCGGCCAGCGCGCCGGCCTCGCCGCGGCCCTTGCGCCGGCCGACCGGCTTCAGCGCCAGCAATTGCAACTGCTTCTCGCGGGCGATCAGCGCGCCGTTCCAGTATTCGTAGACCCGCCCCAGGTCCTGCAGGCGCGGCGCCAGGAAGCCGGCGACCACCATGGCCGCGACCACGGCGCCGGGACTGGCGTGGCCGGCGCCGACCTGGACGGCGCCGACGATCAGCGCGCACATGCTGGCGATGCTGCCACTGGCTTCCGACAGCGACCGCAGCAGGCCGATCACCCGCGCGCGGTCGATCAGCGACCGCCGCAGCCGCGTGCTCAGACGCTCGAAGCGCTTGCGTTCCTTGGTTTCCTGGCCGAAGGCCTCGACCACGCCGATATGCGACACCCGGTCGTTCAGCATCGCCGCCAGCCGGCCGCGCCGCCGGCGGGTCTCGCGCGTGGTCAGGCGCAGGCGCGGCCCGATGCCCAGCGCCAGCAGCGCCGCCACCGTGACGGCGACGGCGACGGCCAGCGCCACCACCGGCTCCAGTACGCTCAACGTGCCGACCGCCAGCACCGCGGCGATGCCGCTCACCGTCAGGCGGGCCAGCCCGAAGCTGATCCATTGCCTGAGCGCCGTCAGGTCGCCGACGAAGCGCAGCATGACCGCGCCGCGGCTCATCTGCCGGGCGCCGTCGGCGCCGATCCGCGTCAGGTGCCGGAACAGCTTCAGGCGCAGGGCATGCACATAGCCCTGTCCGAGCTGCTCGGCGTCGAGATGGCTGCGCCAGCGCAGCCAGGCCGCGGCCGCGATGATCGCGGCGAAGCCGCCGCCGAAGCCGGCGGCACTCTCCAGCGAGAACGACCGTCCGGGCGTCACCAGGGTGTCGAAGCCGAGCTTGACCAGCAGGGCCATGCCGACCGCGATGCCGGCCTGGCCGACGCCGTTGGCGACCAGGTAGCCGAACCACAGGCGGCGCTTGCCGGATAGAACCGGAGGCAGGGACATCTCGGATCACTCCATCGCGCGTCGGTGCGGGTCAGGCCGTCTTCAGGAACGGCGTCGGAAAGGCGAACACGCGGGCGACGTCGGGCCGGGCCAGGTCGAAGGTCGGGATCACCTCGACCTGCGCCGCCTCCGCGGCCTCGCGGCAGCCCAGCGGCGATTGCGTGATGACGCCGCTGACCGCCAGCACCGGCAGGCTGAGCTGACGCAGGTGGTTGACGCCGCCGACTGCGCTGACCGCGTCGGCGGCGGCGAAGATCACGGCGTCGGCGATGTCGCGGAACAGGCGCGACTGCATCAGCATCGCGGTCTCGCGCTGGAAGATGCCGTCGGCGACCTCGACCACGATGGCCTCGGCGCCGGCCTGGCGCAGATGGCCGGTCAGCGTGCCCATCACCCGCTCCAGCTCGTCCAGCTCCAGCCGGTAGGTCGAGACATGGCCGGCGTCGGTGAAGTCCAGCACCCCGTGCGCGCCGGCGTCCGTATAGGCCATGACGTCGGCGAAGGCGCCGGTGCCGGTGACCTTGGCCGCGCCGACCCGGACGCCGCCGGCGGTCAGGCCGCGCACCAGGTTGGCCATGGTCGTGGTCTTGCCGGCATTCATCGAGGTACCCAGCACGACGATCAGCGGCACGTCGCTGGCCGGGCGGGCCGTCGGCAGCGCGTAGCGCCCGATGTTCAGCGGCTTGCCCGCGGCGTCGCCGACCAGGCCGATCAGCGCCAGCTCGGTCGGCTTCCGGGTCCGCGCGTGCCGGCACTGCACCTGGCTGGCGATGCCGCCGGCGGCGGCCAGGTGGCAGGTGCCGCCGATGCCGTCCAGCGTCGCCTCGAACTGGTCGGGCGCGTAGCGGTTGCCGAAGCACAGGACGATCTCCTCGCCGGCATAGAGGTCGGCGCGCCGCCCGCCGCGCAACTGCAGGCCCTTGTGGTGGCCGATGCTCTTGACGCTGGCCAGCACCAGGTCGCCGGCCCGGATGTCGGCGATGTCGGTGACGATGGTCCGCATGTCGTCGTGCGGCACGCGCCGCGTCGTGAACGCCGTCTTGGTCCGGTCAAGACGGCTGCGGTCGTAAACGATGGTGGTCATGCCCTTTTCTCCTCTGGCCAGGATGGTGTGCGTTGACTGGCGGCGCGCCCCCTGGGCGGTCCCGATCGTTTCGTTGCGCTGGCAGTCACTAAGGTGGCGTTCGAACATGAGGCGGTCCTGACGGCCGAATGAACGGCGACTTAAATGTTGATGAACAGAAGATGATCCGTGTGACCGACCTGTGGCCGGGGCGGCTTCAGCCGTCGTCCTCGCCGGCGGCGTCGCCGTCGTCGTCGTCGTGCGGCCGGGGCTCGACGGCCTCCAGCTTGTAGCCGATGCCGCGCACGGTCTTGATCAGCGACGTGTCGTGGCCCTGGTCGACCTTCAGCCGCAGGCGCCGGATGTAGACGTCGACCACGTTGGTCAGCGGGTCCGACGAATAGCCCCAGATGGTTTCCAGGATGCGCGTGCGGCTCAGCACCTTGCCGGCCGCGCTCATCATCAGCTCCAGCAGCGCCAGCTCCTTGGCCGTCAGCTCGATGGCCCGGTCGCCGCGGCGGACCTCCAGGGTCTCGCGGTCGAAGGTCAGGTCGGCGATCTCCAGGGTCGACGATGGGGCCTCGAACCGGTCGCGCCGCCGCATCAGGGCCTCGATCCGCGCCAGCAGCTCGCCGAAGGCGAACGGCTTGGTCAGGTAGTCGTCGGCGCCCAGGCGCAGGCCCTCGATCTTGTCGTCGAGCCGGTCCATGGCGGTCAGCATGATGATCGGCGTGGTCACGCGGCCGGCGCGGATCTGCTGGCAGACATCGTGGCCGTGCATGCCCGGCAGCATCAGGTCCAGGATGATGACATCGAAATGCGTCATCCGGCCCAGTTCCAGGCCGTGCGGGCCGGTGCGCGCCACTTCGACCGTATGGCCCTCGGCCCGCAGGCCGCGCGCCACGAACTCGATGATGCGTTCGTCGTCCTCGATCAGCAGGATGTTCACCCCGACGCTCCCTTCGCTCGACACGGCATCACCCCCGACGGTCCGGTTCGGCCGGCCCGGTTTCCGGTGTCGCCATGAAGAGAACGGGAGGGCGGTGGGTTTCTTCCCCTGCCCGGGAAATATTTTTATGGTGCCTGGGATATCGCTGGCCGCCGTGCCGACCACGCGCGGTATGGTTAACGCCGGTTAACCCTGTCGTCGCGGCGTCCGTCGGCCGGTCAGGCGCTGGCACGCGCCCGGACCACGGCCGGCAGGTTGACACAGACCGTCGTGCCGCCGCCGGACCGGCTGTCGATCGAGATGCCGCCGCCATGGGCGTCGACGATCGATTTCGCCATCGGCAGGCCCAGGCCCGAGCCCTCGGGAAAGATGTCCTGGGCGTGCTCGCCGCGATAGAAGCGCTCGAAGATATGCGGCAGCTCGTCGTCGTCGATGCCGACGCCGCTGTCCGTGACCAGCACCTTCGCCGTGTCGCCGTCCTCGACCACGTTGACGCCGATGCGGTCGCCCGGCTTCGAATAGCGCAGGGCGTTGTCGATCAGGATGTAGAAGAGTTGCTGCAGGCGGCGCCGGTCGCCGGTGACGACCGGCCCGTCGCCGGGCTGCAGCAGGGCGATCTCGACGCCCTGCTGGTCGCACAGGTTGCGCACCGACTTGGTGATCTGCGTCAGCAGCGTGGGCAGGGACACCGCCGTCAGCGTCAGCCGCGGCGCGCCGGCCTGGGTCCGGGCCATCATCAGCAGGTCGTCGACCAGCTTGCCCAGCAGGCCGGCCTGCTCGACGATCCGTGTCAGCGAGGTCTCGTAGTCCTGCTCCGAGCGCGACTTGCCGCGCAGCGTCACCTCCGCCTCGCCCCGGATCACGGTCAGCGGCGTGCGCAGCTCGTGGCTGATGTCGGCCAGGAACCGCTGCCGGCTCTTCGCCGTCTCGCGCAGCGCGGCGTTGGCCCGGCGCAGGGCCTGGGTGCGTTCCTCGACCTTCTTCTCCAGCGCCGACTGCGCCTCCAGCAGGTCCCGCTGTTGGCGCTCGATCTCGGCCGCCATCTTGTTGATGCCGGCGGCGACCCGGGCGAATTCGTCGTCGCCCTTCAGGTCAATGCGGTTCTCCAGCGCGCCCGAGGACAGCTTCTCGGTGCCGTCGATCAGCCGGTCGATCGGCCGCCGCAGGCGGACCACCAGGACGAAGGCGGCCACCAGGATCAGGACCACCGCGGCGAAGGCGGCGACCTGGGCGACGTTCGACATCCGCATCAGGACGTCGTTGGCCTCCTCCACGGCCTCGTCGACCTCTTCCGCCTCGATCTGCGTCGCCTCGCCGATCATCGCCTCGATGCGCCCGACGACACGGGTCTCCAGCACCTCGGCGACCAGCGCCCGGGCCTCCTCGGCCCGGCCGGCGGCGGCCAGCTCGGCGGCGGCCGCGAACTGGCCGTCGGCCGCGTCCAGCTCGCGGCCGATCGCGTCCAGGCGCTTCAGCTCGGCGATCTCCTCGGCCAACTCCTCGCCGCGTTCGACCAGGTCGACCTCGCGCTGGGTGTCGGCCTGCAGCATCCGCAGCGTGTCGTCCAGTTCCCGGCGCGAGGCGGCGGCGTCGAAGGCCTCGGCGGTGCGGCCATAGACCACTTGGTCCCGCAGGCTCTGGAAGTGCCGCTGCGTCTGCTGCATCAGCGACAGGTATTCCTTCAGATTGCCATGTGCCAGCCGCAGCCGGTCGACATACTGATGGCCCTCGCCGCTGCCCCACAGCACGGCGCCGGCCAGGCCCAGCACGATCAGCAGATGGGCCGCCAGAACGACCGCAAGCCTTAGGCGAAACATGATGCCTAAACCTAAACCTTTTCGGCGAACCGGTAACCGCCGGCAACATGAACAGGGCATTAAAATACCGCGCTCGCGCCCCGGTTTCCGGCCGTCCTGCCGGCATCTCCTCCCTTCGTCGTCACCGGGCTTGCCCCGGTGATCCAGACCCTCGCCTGGGGTACGTGCCGCCTGGAAGGACAAGCTCACCACAAAGACGCAAAGACACGAAGAAGCAGGAGATTGGTGGCGCGACGCGCCGATAACCAGGGTTGTTCTTTGTGCCTTTGCGTCTTTGTGTTGAACCGTTTTTCAGGTGAATTCGCCGCCAAGGCGCCAAGGCGCCAAGACACCAAGACACCAAGGGATTAGGTAACGGCGGCCGTGCTCATGGTGCCTTGGCGATGAGATCCGCAGCCTTGCCGCGTCCGCCTGCCCACTCTCGTCATGCCGGCGCGGGCCGGCATCCATGGGACTCCATGGCAGGCTCGGTGCTGGCCATCGAATGCCCATGGATACCGGCCCGCGCCGGCATGACCGTGGTTGGAAGGCTTCCACCGGTGCCGGGAGATGGACGGCCAGCATCACACCCCCAGCGTCATGTCGGCGATGATCGGTATATTTGTCTCAATAAGCGAGAATTGTGAATGAGGTCGACATATTCAATTTCTGGTAAGTTGTATCTTGAAAACCCAGAGTTGAATGCATACATTTGCATACGAATGATGTCATATGCATGCGATATCGACGGACAAATGCCTTCCAGAAGTGTGCCTCTCAGCGTCCGTGTCAGTGACGACGACGCGGCGTTCCTCGCGGCCTTCGAAGCACCGGGGGCGACAACCCCGAGCGAGAAGCTGCGCGCCATTCTGGCCGCGGCCCGGCGGCGTCACCTCGGTGCGCGGGATTTCACCGACTGCGCCGTCCTGATCGAGGACATGCTGCGTCCGGCGGAGCGACGCCTGCGCGATGCCCAGCGGCAGGCCGGCCGGCGCTCGGATTTCGTGTTCAAGCTCTACGAGCGCATGCCGGAAATCATGGCCGAGATGATCGCCGCGTCGCCCACGACCGACGATGGGATCGACGGCCTGAAACGCTTCGAGGTCGCCCTGGCCGACCAGGTTTTCGCGGTGATCGAGGAGATCCTCGACCTCGGCCTGACCAGCCGCAGCCGCAGCTATGACCCCGACCTGATCAAGGATCGACTGTCGCCCGTCCTGGAGATCGTCGAGCTCCTGAAGATTGCACGCGATCAAAGCCATGGAGGTGCGCGATGAGTGAAAGCCTTGTGTCCCGTGTGAAGCGCCTAGTGTCGGGCGGCGTGAACAGTCTGGTCGACGCGGTCGAGAACGCCTCGCCCGAGACGGTGATGAAGGAGGCGATCCGGGAAATCGATTCCGCCACCGATCAGATCCGGGACGAGCTGGGCACGGTCGTCGCCAACAAGCATCTCGCCAGCAAGCGTCTGATGGCGGCCAATGCCAGGCACGAAGACCTGACCGAGAAGATTCAGCTTGCCGTCGCCGAGAACCGCGACGATCTGGCCGAGGCCGCGATCGCGCGGCAGTTCGACCTGGAGGCCCAGATTCCGGTGCTCGAATCCGCCATCAAGGACGCGGCCGCCGAAGCGAAGGAACTGGAAGGCTACATCGCCGCCCTCCAGGCCCGTCGCCGCGAGATGGACGAGGAACTGGCGGCGTTTCTGGCCAGCCGCGCCTCGGTGTCGCCGGGTGATGCCGGCAATCCGCCTGGCGCCTCGGCGACGGCGGATGCCGAACGCTCGGCGCGCAAGGCCGAGGGCGCCTTCAACCGCGTGATGCGCGACGCCGCCGGGCTGCCGGCCACGGGCCGCGGCGACCGCGAAACCGCCGCCAAGGTCGCCGAGCTTGAGAGGCTGGCGCGCGAGAACCGGGTGCGCGAGCGCCTGGCCGCGATCAAGGCGACACAGACGCAAGAGGCCGGATGATCGCGCATCTGCTTGCCGACCAGACCGCGCCGTTCGCGGTCGCCATTGGTCTGATGCTGCTGATCGCCTTGGTCGAGGGCGTCGGCGCCTTGTTCGGGTTCGCGGTATCCGGCCTCGTCGACTCGTTGCTGCCGGACCTCGATGTCCCGGACGTCGATGTCGATCTGGATCTCGACACCGATGTCGACATCGGTCTGCACGCGCCGGATCTCGACGCGCCGGGTGTCGCGCCGGGCGCCGGCCCCGGGTTGCTGACGCAACTGCTGACCTGGATCTGTTTCGGGCGGGTGCCGGCGCTGGTGCTGTTGGTCGCCTTCCTGACGGCCTTCGGCATCAGCGGTTTGGTCCTGCAAAGTCTGACGCATGGCGTGTTCGGCGCCTATCTGCCGGCCTGGATCGCCGTGCTGCCGGCGCTCGCGGTCGCCGTCCCGTCGACACGCTATCTCGGGCTCGGTCTTGCCCGCATCGTCCCGAAAGAGGAGACCGAGGCCGTATCGCGCGACAGCTTTATCGGCAAGGTCGCCGTGGTCATTCGCGGCGAGGCCAGGCGTGGCCTGCCGGCGGAGGCCAAGTTCCGGGATCAGCATGGCCAGACCCACTATGTGCTGGTCGAGCCGGATCGCGACGACGACGTGCTGCCGGCCGGAACCGAGGTGTTGCTTGTCAGTCAAGTTGGCGGGGCGTTCCGGGCGATCGAGAACACCAGCGCCGCGCTGTCGCGTCAATGAGGAGCTGTTTTCGGAACTTGGGAAGAGGGGTGCCAGCGGATGTTTGACATCGCATCGATTCTGTTTGTCGTCGGGCTTATCTTCGTCGCCCTGTTGGCGATCGGCCTGATCTTCGCGCGACTCTACCGACGATCGTCCAAGGAAGTTTCCTTCGTGCGGACGGGCTTCGGCGGCCAGAAGGTCATCATGAACGGCGGCGCGCTGTCGTTCCCGGTGCTGCACGAGATCATACCGGTCAACATGAACACGCTGCGGCTCGAGGTGAAGCGCGCCAACGAGCAGGCGCTGATCACCAGGGACCGCATGCGGGTCGATGTGCAGGCCGAGTTCTACGTCCGGGTCCAGCCGACCGCCGAGGCGATCGCCAATGCGGCACAGACCCTGGGCCAGCGCACGATGCATCCGGAGGGCTTGAAGGAACTGGTCGAGGGCAAGTTCGTCGATGCGCTGCGCGCGGTCGCGGCCGAGATGGCCATGGAGGAACTGCACGAGCAGCGCGTGTCCTTCGTGCAGAAGGTCCAGGCGGCGGTTTCGGAGGACATCCTGAAGAACGGGCTGGAGCTGGAGTCGGTATCGCTGACCGGCCTCGACCAGACCAACAAGGACTATTTCAATCCCGACAACGCCTTCGACGCCGAGGGTCTGACCAAGCTGACGCAGGAGATCGAGGAGCGTCGCAAGAAGCGCAACGATATCGAGCGCGAGACCGAGGTGTTGATCCGGCGCAAGGACCTGGAAGCGGAGCAGGAGAAGCTGCAGATCTCGCGCGACCAGGAATACGCCCGGCTCGAGCAGGAGCGCGAGGTTGCCGTGCGGCAGGCCGAGCAGTCGGCCGTGATTGCCCGCGAGCGCGCGGACCGTGAGCGCGAGGCCGAAGAAGCGAAGATCGTCGCCGAGCAGAGCGTGAAGGAGGCCGGCATCGCATCCGGTCAGGTCGTGGCCGAGCGTCAGATCGCCATGGACCAGCAGGTGCGCGAGAAGGAGATCCTGAAGGAGCAGGCGGTCGAGGCGGCGGCCGTCGAGAAGGCCAAGCAGATCAGGCTGGCCGAGCAGGATCGCGACATCGCCGTCGCCGGCAAGTCACGCGACAAGTCGGAGGCCGATGCCGTGGCCGACGAGGCGCGTGCCGTCGCCGCGCGTGCCGCCGAGCAGGTCGTGACGGCGCGCGACACCGAGCGGGCCGACCGCGAGAAGGCGATCGAGCTGATCGAGGCGCGGAAGGCCGCCGAGATGGACGCGATCGCGCTGACCGTCGCGGCCGAGGCCGAGAAGCAGGCGGCCGTCGACAAGGCGGACGCGCTGCGCATCTCGGCGGAAGCCGACGCGACCAAGGACCGGATCACGGCGCAGGGCCAGGCCGACGCGGAAAAGCTTCGGGCCGAGGCCGAGCAGGTGCGCTACGCGGTCGAGGCCGAGGGCACGCGCGCCGTCAACGAGGCGTCGAACATCCTCTCGGCCGACCAGATCACCATGCAGGTGAAAATGCGGCTGATCGAGGCCCTGCCCGAGATCATCGCCGAGAGCGTGAAGCCGATCGAGAATATCGACGGCATCAAGATCATCCAGGTCGATGGTCTGGGCGCCGGCAACGGTGGCACGAACGGCGCCGAGCCGCATCCCGGCGGCGGCAACCTCGCCGACCAGGTCGTGAATTCGGCGTTGAAGTACCGGACGCAGGCGCCGCTGCTCGACGCCATGCTGAAGGAGATCGGCCTCGAGGGCGGCGACATCCATGGCCTCGCGGGCGCGCTCGAAGGCGATGCCGGCAACACCGTGCCGGACCGCGGCGACGACTGATCGCCGTCGGCTGTCGGGTCGGATCGCACTCTCGTTGGCGATGTCCGCCAACGAGAGTGCGACGACACCGGATATCGCCGACACGCCCCCATCGTCATGCCGGCGCGGGCCGGCATCCTTGGGATTCAATGGCAGGCTCGGCGTTGGCCATCGGATGCCCATGGATACCGGCCCGCGC